>CAZTFD010000142.1:3678-4520 GCA_964612225.1 uncultured Thermoplasmata archaeon
AAGCCCCTCGCCACGGCTTGTGCCAGCCACGTCGACAGCAGCGACGTGGCTCCCTGGTCGCCGCCAGCGGCGGAAATCAGTATGTCAGGCGTGATCTTCACGTTATTCACGCCCACCTCGTTGACCACCTTGATAGCGGCCGTCGCCGTCGGGCCGATGACCTGCGCCTGAGCGGCGTACGCATCGGCCACGCCCTTGCCGACCTCGCGCTGCTCATAGGCCTTTGCGTCCGCGATGGCCTTGATCTGATACGAAGTGCCGTCTCCGATCTGCTTTAGCCTGTAGGCATCCGCCTCAGATATCGCCTGCACCCTGTATTTCTCGCCGTCCGCTGTGATCTTGTTGAGGTCCCTCTCCCCGCCCGCGAGCATTCTCTTGGCATCGGCCTTGCTGTTCTCTATCTGGATAGACAGCATCGCAGCGACCACCTCGGGCTGCTTGTCCGCATTGGCCGCCTTTGACTGGACGTCGATCCGCTCCTCCTGAGCGAGGGCCTCTTGCTGATACTGGGCCTGCTGCTGGAGTGCGATCTCCCTCTTGGTCTGCGTGTCGAGCAAGGCCTGGTCCACCTTGATGTAGGCTATCAGGAGGTTCTGGGCCTCGACGTGGTACACCTCGAACTGCTGCTGAGCCTTCTCCAGGGCTGAGCGCTGCAGCTCCGTCCTGCTCATGATGAAGTTGATCGCCTTCTCCTCGCCCGCTTTGTTGCGGAATGACGAATCGATCAACGGATGCACGATCTGCTCGATGAGGTTCTTGACCGAGCCGAACCTAGCGATAATGAACGCAGCGTTCTGGGGTCTTATGCGGATGATCATCCTGACATCAACCTCGAGCTGGAA
>CAZTFD010000143.1:0-3005 GCA_964612225.1 uncultured Thermoplasmata archaeon
GGGTGCGTCGGCCAGGGGGCCGCAACGAACATCCTCGAGGCGCTGGTCAAGGAGACCACATCTCTGACGAAATCGGGCGTGTTGACTGAGGATGAGGGATACACGCTGATCATGAAGGCCAACGAGATCATAGCTGCAATACAACCTTCGTGAACTTGGAGTTCGCAGTTGGGAACCGGTCTTCCCTGAATCGGCTATGCTCATCTATAATCCTGACTTCGTCCGGCGATCGTACTCTGTCCGCAAGATCGTCAGGTGTCCCGTCTCCTGAGCGACGAGCCAGTTGAATATGTCTTTAGCATTCTTGTCTCGGAGATCGTTGCCGGCCGCTCTGTAGTAATCGACCGACTTCTTCTCCACTTCGATGCCGAGCTTTATGACATCGAGTTCGCCCGCGTTCGGACCGACCTCGATTTCCTTGATGTCCTTGTCGTCGAACACGGAGATCTTGGGGGCCGACGCATCGGCCTTCAGCTTATCCAGAGATGCCCAAGCCTTGTCGTGGACGTAGATATTCAGCTGGTCCTCCAGGATGTCGACGTGGACCCGCTCTTGCTCCACCAATCTGAGGAACATGTCCTTCCCCTTCTGGTTCGTCATCTTCCCAGCGGCTTTCTCGTAGAACGCCTTCCCCTGTATCTCCATTTCAACGGCGTTCCTTAGAACCAAGCCCGGATCGACCGATTTAGCTGACATGCTGCGCCTCTCGACCATCCAATGGGTGCTCAACGATATATGATTTCCCGAACCTCCGCAGAATGCCCTCTCCTCGACTACTCCCCGAAACCGTCGAGCGTGAGGTAGGGGCAAGAGTCAGGCCGCCGCGCTCTCCGGGGTCTGAGCCCTCGTCATACCGTTTCGCCCACTCCCCGACACCGTCAAGCGTGAGGTAGGGGCAAGAGTCAGGGTCGATGCGCTCTCCGGAGTCTGAGCCCGCGACATACCGTTTCGCCCAATCTTGAGGATGGAAGATGCGCTCGATCACCCGGAGGGGAGACCGGATTGAAGAAGATCAAGACAGAGGACGAGTACGAGGCGCTCATCCATGCTTCGCCCGCATTGATCTGCGACTTCAGCGCGACCTGGTGCGGTCCCTGCAAGTCGCTCGAACCTGTCCTGGACAAGCTCGAGAAGACTCATCCCGACATCACCTTCATCAAGGTAGACGTCGACGAGTGCCAGGATCTGTCAAACAGGTGCGGGATCCGGTATGTGCCCACCGTGTTCTTCGTAAGGAAAGGCAGAGTGATCAGGAAGGTCGAAGGATGGAATAGCTTCGAGAGTCTAGACAAGCTCGCGAAGAAGTTGCTCTCTGAACATCGACTGGTAGGGCAAGAGAGAGAAGGAGGAAACAAGAAGAAAAGGGTTGGACTCCAGGGTTCTATATCTTGACCTTCCCCTTCGCTATGGTTCTCATGGAATCCGTTCCGTAGACATCAAGGCCCTGAGTCGTCCCGCCAGCTACTCGTCAACTGACTTTAGCGAATCAGCTCTTCGTGATGGCCTTCAGACCATCCTCGAAAATGGTCATGCCGGCATCGAGGAGCTCATCGGATATCACGAGCGCCGGCATGACGCGGGCAACGTTGCCTGACCGTCCTCCCTTCCAGACTATGAGCCCTTTCGGGAAGCACTCCTTCTGGAGCCTAGCCAGAAGATCGGCGTCAGGGGAATGCGCTTCGTCCTTCTTCACGAACTCGATGCCGACATACAACCCACGGCCTCTGACATCGCCGATGGCGTCGAACTGAGCCTGGAGCTCCGCGCATCGTTTGAGAACCTTCTGACCGAGCCTCACCGACCTGTCGGCCAGCTTGTGGTTCTCCATGAACTTGATCCCCGCCACACCGGCGGCACAAGAAACTGCATTTCCACGGAAGGTCCCGACGTGCGCTCCGGGAGCCCACGTGTCCAACTCCTTTCTGAAGACAATCCCCGAGATCGGCAAGCCGCTGCCCATCGACTTCGACACCGTCATGATGTCAGGCGTGATGCCTTCGTGCTCGACCGCAAACATCTTCCCTGTCCTGCAGAAGCCCGTCTGGATCTCGTCAGCGATCAGGAGCAGACCGTTGTCGTCGCATATGCGCCTGACCTCCTTCATGTAACCCGATGGTGGAACAACGATGCCGCCCTCACCCTGGATCGGTTCGATGAGCAATCCACCGGGGGCAGTCAGTCCTGTGTCCACATCCTTGATTACGTGCTCTAGGTAATGGGCGCAAGCGAGGCCACAGTCCGGATGCTTCATGCCGAACGGGCACCTGAAGCAGTACGGATACGGAGCGAAGTACACCTCGGGGACTCCCGGAAGATAGTTCGCCTTGGCCGCGCGCTTCGCAGTCAGCGACAGTGATACTCCGGAGACGCCGTGCCAACCGCCTTCGAAGGAGACTATGCCCGGCTTCTTTGTGTGAAACTTCGTGAGCTTGATCGCGGCTTCGACCGCGTCGGCACCCGTAGGTCCGCACATCAGGACCTTCGAGCTGCCCCTCAATCTTCCCGGAGCGAGCTCTACCAGCTTCTTTGACAGAGCAACTCTAGGAGCGGACGGAAAGTCGAGACCATGGGCGAACTTCTCCGCCTGTCTCTTGATAGCGACGACGACCTCGGGATTAGAATGTCCAACGTTCAGAGCACCGACTCCTCCGCTGAAGTCTAAGAAGATGTTCCCATCGACATCCTCGACGGTCGCCCCTAGGCCTCTCGAGATGGCCAGGGGAACTTGGTTCGGATATACAAGTGCGTTTGAATCGTATCTTCTCTGCTCGGCAAGGAGGGCAGCTGACTTGGGGCCCGGGATCTTGTCGGACACCCTCAGTGCTCCCTGGAGGTTGTACTTGTGGAAATCGTCCTTCACCAAGGATCGCTCACCTGCCACCTGAATGCCTACGACGGCTAATACGGTTGCGGGGCACGTCCGCCCGCAACTCAGCATCGGGTTCGGTGATTCGCAATCTACATCGCGATGCGCATGCCGCACTTCTCACAGAACACCGCATTGG
>CAZTFD010000143.1:3105-4506 GCA_964612225.1 uncultured Thermoplasmata archaeon
CCTTCGATGAGCACACCGTTGAGCGCTCTGCTCCTCATGGCATAGAACATCCCGAGTTCCCAACCCCTACCAGTGCTCATCCTCTTGGGTACCGCGCGCACCTCTGCAACGGTGCCGGTCGCGAGCGTCTTGCTCATGCTTCCGACGCCCTTCCTGGCCTTCACCGCCATACCTAGGCTTGCGAGACCGAAGAATATTGGCACAATCATGGCGACGGGATCGGTCACGAAGTTGATCATCAACGCCATCAGGATCGAGACCATGGCCATGCCTCGGGCGTTGTTCCTCAGAGGCCTCAAGGTGTCCACAGCAGCTTTCCTCTCGGAATCCGTCATCGGGCGCACCGACGCTGAGAACCCTGGTATGCCCCCATACATCTGAGCGGAAGTCATGGCATCACCTCAGTTCCTCCCCCACGGATAGCCGCTGCACTTCGGGCAGAACCACGAGCCTGGGTCGGAACCGTCGGTCTTGAAGTAGTGCGGTACGAGCGCGATGTCGTGATGGTGCGGGCATCTCGGGGGCTGCTGAGAGGTCTTCGAGAAATGATCCCTGGGAGCGAATGGAGGGCCACCAGCAGGCGGGGAGGTAGCGTATTGCAGCCCCGCGCCTCCTACAGGCGTCCCAGCCTCAGGAGGCCCGATGAGAGGTGACGGAGTCTCACTCTGGACCGAGGGCTGATACGAATACTGTGGAGATGGAGCCGACGCGACCTGTGGTTGGAAGCCCGTGTGAGGCGGGATCTTGACAGGCGTGGAGGCGACCACGATTGCAGCAATGGACATGACTATTACGAGAGCGGATATGGCCGGGGCCATGCCACCTGCGACGCTGAGCCCTATGCCACCAGAACCCGACTTATGGACACTCCAAGTCCCGTGTTCATTACCGGAGAATGTGCCGGATCCTGAGCCGTCTGCGTTTATTACGCCGGTGTAAGTGTAATCGAAGTTACCAGCGGCAACCAGACATCCTCCCATCCAATTGGCGTTGCCATTGGAATCCACATTCCCGATGAAGGTATACCAGAATATCCCGTCACCACGAGAACCGCTGGGAGTGACGCCGATTGGCCAATTGGGGGGACGTGTGTAGATCTTGTCAGCATCTGCGTCCGAGATCTTACCGTTCGATATTATGAGGAAATCGGGCGCTGTGTAGCTCCCGTAAGAGGATGTGGTGGTGAAATCGTATGTCCCATCGAACCCACTAGCCGCCTTCGTGGGCGTTGCTGCCATGGCGAAGCTGGCGAGAAGAATCACTGCTAAGGCCACGATACCTATTCTCACTTTTGCACCTCTACTGTCCATCAACTGTGATGCAATCAAGGAGAACGTGACCTTATCTTAGTACCCTAGCTACGCAGATACAACGAAACGGTGGACCCGAGGATATCTCCGC
>CAZTFD010000144.1:0-3247 GCA_964612225.1 uncultured Thermoplasmata archaeon
CCAGCACTGGTGGCCCGGAGAGACGGACTGGGAGGTCCTGGTCGGTGCGATCCTGACCCAGAACACGGCCTGGACGAACGTTGAGAAGGCTATCGTGAACCTGAAGGAGGGGCGGTTGCTCACGATCGAGGGAATACACGCGACCCCTGTCAACAGGCTCGCGGCCCTCATCAGGCCATATCCTGAAGAATCGACGGCAATCCAAGAACCCGACATGAGGGATAGAGCGAGCACAATGCCTATGATGGCGAAGAGGGACCTGCGCCTGTTTCTGAGGACAGACTCGAAAGAATAGAGCACGAATGACAGAACTCTCATCTGGCCTCATTCCCCCGGCAACTGGATGGGAGAATCGCTATAGATACCTTTGGAGAAATGGATTGATGCCGGCGATGATCGAGCGCGTCACTTTTTGCGCCTGAAGAAGAGTATGGACGCGGTTGGCTGGACTGTGACGACCTCGCGCCTCATGCGTTCTTTTTGCTCCGGCTTCTTCTCGAGCTCCTTCTCCAGTTCCTTCTCAGGCGCCTTCTTCCCAGAGGCTTCTTTTGCATTCTTGGGTTTAGACCGAATCCTGGGCTTCTTCTTGTCCGGCTTCTTAGCTTCCTTCTTCCTCGACCACAATCTGGGCTTCTTCTTAGCAGGAGCACGGTCCTTGACCGGCCCGGCCGCGGCTGAGGACCTCACGAAAACCGCTCCGCACTTGGGGCATAAGTCTGCGGAGACCGGCACATCCTCGTGGCATTTCGGGCAGTCGAATGTGGCGGTGTCTAGGGGCAGGTCGCACACTGGACACTTCTCCTCATCGCCCGCCAAATCATGGCCACATCCTGGGCACTTGACTTGGACCTTGACGCGGTTGTCTGGTGAGGGCGCTTTGTCTGGCCCGCGCTGAGCCTTCGGCTTCTTCGTCGGTGCCGGCGCCACCTCCGCCTCAAGGGGCTTCTCGGGCGCCTTGCCCTTGGAGACGTAAACCTCCTTCTTCCCGATAGTCTTGAAATGCAGATGGTCCGTTTCCATCAGGAGTGCGAGCGGCAGAACGAGATCGCGCTTCCTGAGGTTCGTGACCTCCTCAATCCTCTCCAGCGTTGCCCCGGGATCCTCGGCGACCTTCAGAATCGCTTGGATTGCCGCATTGACATCTATGTGCTCCGAAGAGGGCACGACCGTAAGCTGAGATTTCTGTTCCACGATGTTCTTGAGGAACTCCTTCGAGCGGCCGACGAAGTGGGCAGGGTCCTCGTCCAGCATCTTTCTCAAGAACGATGTGTCCATCCCGAGCTGCTCCCAGCCGTTTATCTGGTCCAGGCACATGCTCCTGAAGAACTCCCGCTTGATGCCTTCACGGGCAGCATCGCTGCCAGGCCTGACCACTAGGGCCTCGCGGAAATGGAATAGGGCGTCGCTGCTGTGCCCCATCTTCGAGAACAGCTTGGCCGAGTTGATCTGCGCATCGAAGCTATCCGGCATGTATCCCGCGGCCTTGTCGAAACATATCAGCGCGTCCTCGAACATTCCGAGGGATTGGTAGACCGTGCCCTTGTTGTTCCATGCGAAGCCGTTCGTCGGGTCCACCTTCAACGCCTGGTCGAACGCCTTCAATGCGGCCTCTTGCTTGCCCTCGAAGGCATACATGTTGCCCATGTGACACCACGAGGTGCTGTCGTTCGAATCGATCTCGAGCGCTGTGTCGTAGTGCACCCTGGCCTTCTCGTACGCCTTCATGCGGTACAGGGCGTCAGCCTTCAAGCTCCAAGGCAGGGCGAACCTGTCCTCAATCCCGGCTCTGGAGCACTGTCTGATAGCCTCATTCGTTTGCTTCAGAGCCTCCTGATAGTTGCCGGATTCGATGAGCGTGTTCGCGGTCCTCAACTTCTTCCAGAGAAAGAAGTACACGCGCTCGCGCCAGACGTACATCACCAGAGGAAGAAAAGAGAATGTCACGCCGATAAGCGCGAGCGCGCGATCGTAAGGTGAATAGTTGCCCGATTCCACGATGCCGATCTGCTCATGGAAGGCAACAAGGAATAGTGCCATGGCGCCCAGGAGCCACGCGCCGACGAATCCGTCTCGCGTCTGGAAAGATTGGACCGATATGAGCGCCAAAGACATCCCTCCAGTTAGAAGGATGAGGTTGAGCAGAGTGAACGGGTATTCGCCCGGTGGACTCTTCGCGACTCCGAAGGCCTCATGGACCGGCACGAGGATCATGACGATGAGGCCAGTCGCGTAGACCGTCAGCCTCATTGTGTCCTTGGTATCGAATCCGCGTCCGCCGATCAACATCATAAGGAATCCGTATATCAGGGCGATGCTGAGCGGGACCGCCCAACCCTCAAGCGACTTGTTCCAGTAGATGAGCGCGAGACCGCTAAGGGAAAACATGACGAAGCCGATGGATATCAGAACAAGCTTCGGTATCGGGAGGATGTATGCGTCTACTGCATCCTGCCTTGAGGAGAGGAGCATGATCATTCCTAGGAACACGAACACGCCGGTGACGACCAGCACATAGCTGTTGTAGACGTCCCAGCTCCCGTACCATAGCCTCTGGCTAGCGAAGAACTCGACCGAAGCCACCACGAGCACGGAGGCGTACAGCAGGAGGATGAAGAACCTCTGCCCGCCCACTCTTGGCACGAATGGCCTGTCCGCCTCTGAAGGCTCTGAGAAGGTCCTGAGCACTGTTGCGATAGAGTAATCGTTCCCCCGCGAGGAGTCCGTCCTCGAATTGTCATCACCAGGCATGCAGCGTCCCTCTCTACTCCTCTACGGCTTCCTTCGCTCTTCCTGAACGGCGAATGACCATAAGGATAATTGGTACTATCGCTGCCGGGAGCAGGACGCTGCTGAACTCGGGGATTGGTGTCTGACCTACATTGATCGAGCCCGGAGTCGGATCCATT
The DNA here is from genome assembly GCA_964612225.1 of uncultured Thermoplasmata archaeon. Lineage (GTDB taxonomy): Archaea > Thermoplasmatota > Thermoplasmata > UBA10834 > UBA10834 > COMBO-56-21. Next base: position 2,907 of record CAZTFD010000144.1, read on the forward strand.
TCAACCCAGGACGTATACGGCGGAGCACCCGTTTTTCCGAATGAGCTCTCCTTCCAGTATGGACAACTGACCTGGTCTATGATCGAACCCGAGGAATCAGTCAGTGTGAAGCTAGTTGCCTTCCCGAAGTCAATTCCCTGGGCGACATAGAACGTCCCTGGCTGGAACGCGTAAGAGGGGAATGTGTACGCCAGAACGCCGTCGACCCAAAGCTGCCATCCCCCTATGTCGACGGCAGTCGTACCCGTGTTGTACAGCTCAATCCAGTCGTTGGGCTGGCTCGGTGGGGCCCTGTTCAGCAACTCATTGATTATGACGCCTGGATACGCTCTTGTTCCGGC
>CAZTFD010000144.1:3280-4484 GCA_964612225.1 uncultured Thermoplasmata archaeon
TAGCGCGACTCCCATGTCGTCCTTCCGACCACTCCAGTCCTGAGCGACGAAGGTCACAGTGTATGTCCTCCCGGAGACCAGACCCAGCGAAGAGTACTGGCCGCTGATCTCTAGCTGGAACTCGTCTATCGCAGCATCAACGGGGCCAGAGTCGTTCCAACCGCCTGAGACATACATGAAGACCCTGCTCGAAAGGATGCTGTTTCCCTTGCCGAGGACTGCAAGCGAGATTTCGGAACCGCCGATTTCGTAACCTGTGTCCTGGTTCCCATCGGTGTCAATGAATACGAATGCAAAGTCGGCGCCGTACATCGGCTCCGATATGTTGGTGATGTTCTCTGCAGGTGCCCCAGGATGCACATATCTTACGAGGCTCGCGGGAACGCTGGAACCGCCAAGCATTGTGCCGTTGACAGCCATGTAGAACGATGCCACATCATCCGTGGACGCGAGCTTCACAGTTGTGACATCGACATCGCCAGAACGATTGTCTTTCACCTTCTCTGAATATGCGTCTCCGATCAGGTCTTGTATAGGCGCTCGAAGAGTCCAGTCTCCGAACGCACCGTCGATGACGATCCTGGCAGGGGCGGAGCCAATGTAGGCCACCTTCGCGCCGTCCTGTTTGGAATCGAGAGTCCATGTGACATTGCCATCGCCACCCAGACCCATCGTACTGTTGATTTGAAGACCGAACGAACCGCTTATGTTCCCTGCGGGCAGAACGGCTGTTATGTCAATATTGCGCTCCTGTCCCTCGATCCTGAGAGACGGCTGAAACGGCAGGATCCCGCTCTGGCTTATCCCGAGTATCTGGGATCCTTCGCTCGCGATGATTTCCAGAGGCGTGACGTTACCCAGCATGTCGAAGCGAAGTTCATCGATGTATGAGACCGGGCCCTTGCCTGAGATCTTCAGGGTGAGGATGTGTTGGTCGGAAGCGCCAGTCAGAACGGCTGGAGCGTCGTGGACCTCTATCACCCGAAGAGCGGGACCCTTCATGCGGAAGTTCACGTCGGACCAGTCCGATGACATGTTTGTGTGGCATGCGCAGATGGTCATCCTTGACTTCTCGCCTATCAGGATCGAGCTGGCGATCTCCAGTTCACCCTTGAAGTTCGCCGCCTTGACCCCGGATACGGTCTGGAATCCAGAGAAGTCCAGCGTGCTTGCGTCATGGGCGAACACGTATGTATGGGAGGTC
>CAZTFD010000145.1:0-4475 GCA_964612225.1 uncultured Thermoplasmata archaeon
GGCGGAGGTCAGAGCGGACTACAGAGGTCTTGGCCTTGCCCTAGTGACCGCATACTTCGGAATACTCTTCGCAGCTCCAGGCGCCGTGTGGATCAGAGGGAATATCTCGAGGGAACAGAACGGCAAGATAAGCATCGCAGGACCCGGCTCCAACATCGCCGTGTCAGTTGCGTGCGTTGTATTGCTGCTTACAGAGACGGTCGGCAGCTCTGGAACGGCATACGATGTGACCCACTATCTTCTCTACTTCAACGCATTCTTGGCGGCGTTCAACATGATACCTGTCATGCCCTTCGACGGGTCCAAGATATGGCATTGGAACAAGCCGATCTACATCGCGGCTCTAGTTTCCGCCGGCCTTCTCTTCTACCTTGGATTCGCAGGATTTTGAGGGCATGCAACCCTGGGACTCGCAGAACGCGGGGTACCTGAGGTGCGCGATGATGTTGCCCTCCCAGTCGAACATCTTCCCCGGGTTCATTATGTTCTTGGGGTCGAGCGCTTTCTTGATCCTCCTCATCGTCTCGAGGGAATCTGCCCGCTCCTTCTGCATGTAGGGGGCCTTGGTGATCGAGACTCCGTGCTCGCCAGTCACTGTCCCGCCAAGTGCGAGGACCTTGTCGTAGATCTCACCTACGGCCTTCTCGCCTCTCCGCCAGCTGTCATCGCTCCCTGGTTCGACCAGCATCTTCGTGTGCAGGTTTCCGTCCGCTGCGTGGCCGTAAGTGCCGATGATGACGCCGTTCTGCTCGGCGATCTTCTGGAAGGAGACAACGGCCTCGGGTATCTTGGAGATCGGAACGGACATGTCGTCTGCGAGGGCGACGGAGACGAACTTCTCGCCGTACCTGCTGAGCGCGGGCATGATGCACTTCCTGGCGTAGGTCCAGTAGTCAATCCGCTTCTTGTCCCTGGAAGCCTCCGTCGATACCGCTCCGCTCTGTTTCGCGATCTCCTCGACGATCTTGAGCTCGTCCTCGACCGCCACTGGGTGGCCGTCCACTTCGATCATGCATATCGCCGCGACATCCGGCAGGCCGACGTTCATCGTCTTGTTGACGGCCTTGATGCACACGGAGTCCATGAGCTCGATCGCAGACGGCATGAGCGGTTTCGCTATGATGTTCGAAACGCATCTGCCGGCGTCCTCGAGCGAGTTGAAGGCCGCCAATGTCATGGCGGAGGCCTTCGGCTTGAACGCGAGCTTGAGGGTGATCTCAGTGACTATGCCGAGCGTCCCCTCGCTGCCGACCATGAGTCTATCTATCTGGTAACCGGAGGAGTTCTTCAGGGTCCTGGTGCCAGTGTGGATGATGTCCCCTGTCGGCATCACGACCTCCAGACCGAGGACATAGTCCCTCGTCGCGCCGTACTTGATCGCTCTCATGCCTGAAGCATTGGTAACGACCATTCCGCCGATGGTGCAAGCCTCGCCGCTGCCGGGGGTCGTGGGGAACCAGAAGCCTTTCTTCGCCAGGACCGCATTGAGCTTGTCGTAGATGACCCCGGGCTCGACGACGCAGTAGAGGTCTTCGACCCTTACCTCCTTGATCTTGTTCATCAGGGTCATGTCGATCATGATGCCGCCCTTGAGCGGAACGGTGTGGCCACACATTGCGGTCCCTGCGCCCCTGGGTACGATGGGCGTGCGGGTCTTGTTCGCCAGCTTCACGATCTCGGAGACCTCCTTCGTGTTCGCCGGCCTTATGACAACATTGGGGTTCTTGTGGTGGATCGAGGCGTCGAAGCCGTAGACGTAGAGGTCAGCGATCTTCGTAGAAATGCGGTCCTTTCCGACTATCTTCTCGAGTTCATCTATGACCCCTCGCCTCATCCTTGCGCACCAATCGTGGCTAATGCCGCCAGGCACTTAAAATGATTTTCTCTAACATTCGTTCTTAGGACTGCTCGCGTGCTGGCATGCGGCTAGTCGTTCGAGTCGCGCTTTCTCGTCTGAGGGTGGTCATTGCGAAAGGATGGGGCGAAGAACACGAGCGCGACGACCGCAAGGACGACAAGGCCTAGATACCAATAGGCTGAATGCAGCACAAACAGCGCTGAGAACACTGCGCAGCTGATCACGACCAATGCCACGACGCCCTTGACTGTGAAGTCGAAGCGGTTGGTATATGCGAACTCTCGTCTCGCATCCTCATCGTGCGGTAGTGCCATCGCAGGGACTTGCGATGCGCCGCCTGGGATTGCCATGTTCCTCATGTGAGTAGTCCAGTCCACGGTACATATACCATTGGAGGGCATCCCGCCGAGGGAGTTCACCCATACCTTCACCTGAGCTCCATCGACAACGAATAAGTACATCTTGGCTGATGCCTAGCCAGGCAATAGCATGAAGCTCGTCATATTCGGTCCGCCAAGCGCGGGCAAGGGCACGCAGGCCCAGAAGCTGTCAAAGAAGTACGGCATTCCCCAGGTCGCCACAGGAGACCTGCTCAGGAAGGCCGTCGCTGACAAGACCCCGCTGGGACTGAAGATCAAATCGGTCCTCGACCAGGGTAAGCTCGGTCCCGACGACCTCATCGTCCAGGTGATCAAAGAAAGGGTCGCGAAGCCGGATTGCAAGAACGGCTATCTCCTGGACGGCTTCCCAAGGACCATGGGCCAGGCAAAGGAGCTCGAGAAGATGACCAGCATCGATCTCGTGCTCAACATCGTGGTCGATTTCGAGGCGCTGGTCGAGCGCGCGGTCGGCCGGAGGACTTGTCCAAAGTGCTCTGCTGTCTACCACATCAAGTTCAACCAGCCAATGAATGAGGGCATATGCGAGAAGTGTGGCTCGAAGCTCATCCAGAGGGACGATGACAAGGAAGACACGGTCAGGAACAGGCTCAAGGTCTACATGGAACAGACCGCCCCGCTGATCGAGTATTACAGGAAGAAGGGGAAGCTCGTCGACATCGACGGTTCCGGCGGGATCGATGCGGTATTCGCGCAGATGGTCGATGCCATCTCGCACCTCAAGAAGTGAGCTCCGACCTCTCACGGCGGGCTGTAGTTCCGGACAGATCTGTAGATTTGCGGCAATGAAGACTGTCTCGTTGCCTCCCGGAAAAGGAATTCTCCGAGGAAGTTCAGCGACTCCATGACGTCAATGTCCTCTCCCGGATCCAGTCTCGCAGCCACCCTGAACGCTCGAGCGGCTTCCGTCTTCGAATCCTCATCCTTCTCGAAGACCCTGGTGAGGTCCCTTTCGGTCTGAAGGATTTGTCTCGTGAGGTTCGCGTAAGTGATGGCGATGCCGATCGCTACAAGTCCTGACATCATCCTGAAGCTGTCCCAGTCTCGGTCCGCGTAGGAGTTCCTGACCCTTCCCAAATCCTCGAATACTCCCGAGATGCCCTCGCGAACTCCGTTCTTCCAAGCCTCGTCCGGGACATTCAACGCCAGGTTCTTGAGGCGCGCGAACGCGCCTGTGGGGTCGTGGGCCGGCAGGACGTTCATCAGGGAGCCGATCGCGAAGGGCAGGCGATCGTCACCCGTCGTCAGCTCTTCCCGCCACTCCGACTCGGTGCGGACATTGACCGAGAACAGGCAGTTGTTCAGGACGAACGAGTGCGACCGGAGGTTCGAGCCCTTCCGGACCAGCACATGGAAATCCACATCCGAATGCTCGCGGTCCTCCCCTCTGGCGACGGAGCCCATGGCGGCAGTCGCGATGATGTCGTGATAGTATGTCTTCAGCAACCTCTCGGACACCTCTCGACAGGCCTCCACCCGCTCCCTGTGGTTCATGTCCAGCCTATGCCCGGAGAGCCTGATGAGAATATGAAGGTGGTGTCCGCTCTCATCCCTTAAATATCAGTAGCGGAATAGCGATTTCCGCCGAGAAAGCCCCGTAGTGTAGCGGTCAATCATGCGGGACTCTGGATTGCTTCTCGCAAGGAGAGATCCTGCGACGGAGGTTCGAATCCTCCCGGGGCTACTCGTCCCTCTTATCAGCAATTCTTCTTGCCTGTCAGTGATGGCATTCTCAGTAACGCTTGGCATCCAGCGCAGCATTGACCATCGAGTCGACCACAGCTTGTCTAGGATGGGTCCTCGGAACATGGTTCAGCTCGAAGGAGTCGAACAGTCTCAGGTTCGCCTCCACTCGGCGCGCATATTGAGCCATCCTAGGATCCTTCCTATCATAGATTCCCTTCACCTGCTTGACCACGAACTCGCTGTCTGTGAAGATTCTAACGTTGCCGCAGCTCCTCTCACGCACCTTCTCGATCGCCAAGAGGACCGCCTCGTACTCAGCCTCGTTGTTGGTGTGCCTGCCGATGCTCCTCGCATCCTTCTCGATGATGTTGCCGACTGTATCATACATCACATACGCTATCGCCGCTGGGCCGGGGTTTCCCCTCGACCCTCCGTCCGTGTGCACGGTGATGTAGCTCGCAACTGGCATGTCCACCTTGGTCAGCATAAGCCAATGTATGGTGATGACTGCTAAGAATGTATCGTGCCCGACG
>CAZTFD010000146.1:0-3917 GCA_964612225.1 uncultured Thermoplasmata archaeon
GACCTCCCGTCGTTTCAGGCATCAGTCAGTATCCCATCCCAGCGCTCTTGAACCAGCCCGTTTCATTCGTGGTCAACGCCTATGATCCTGATGGGGGAACAATGGCAAGCTACCTCTGGGACTTCGGGGACGGGACGACCTCCTCTTCAATCTCGGGGTCGACGAACCATACCTACTCATCGGTTGGTCTGTTCAATCTCGCTGTGACTGTGACTGACGACGAGGGGTTGAGTGCTACAGGGACGTTGACGGTTGAAGTCATTGAGTTCAACAACCCGCCTACAGCATTCTTCACGGTCACCCCGTCATCGGGGAACATTTCCACGGTCTTCGTGGTCGACGCATCGAATTCGTCCGATCCCGAGGACCCAGCATCGTCGCTGATGGTTCGCTGGGACTGGCAGAATGATGGCTACTGGGACACTAACTGGACCACCGACAAGATGTCCTACCACATGTTCTCTTCGCCGGGAACCTACCGGATCTCTTTGGAGGTCATGGACTCTGGAGGGCTCAAGGACAATTCGTCTCAGCAGGTGAGGGTTTCATCAACCGACTGGACGATCCTGTTGGACGAGAACTTCGATTCGTGGGGAACGCTTGACCACAACTGGTCGATTTGGAATGCAACCTATCTGGATTTCGCAAACTGGTTTGATGTTCAGGACGGGCTGCTTTACGCGAGCGACAACGGAGTCCTTGCTTACGACCACTATCTCTCATATGCCAACTGGACAAGGCCGATAAACTACAGCGGCGAGTTCGACCTTTCGTTCAGGATAAACTTGCCCTTGAATTACGACGAGAAGTATGGCTGGTCAGGACAGGTCTTCTGGGTGATCTTGTACGACACATCAGGGTATATGGGCCTCATTTCCAGGTTCGTGATGGACAACCCATGGGACACAGACGCGATCGGATGGGTCAACTGGGAGGGCGAGGTGCCCGTGCAGATATGCCCCTTCTATTCTGGTTGGCATGATGTGTCTATGAGGATGTCCGCTACCAGCCTGTTTTGGACTCCAACATTTGACGGAGTCGAGTACGCTCCTCAGATGTTCAGGGCGCCTTCAGGGTCATTCGAGATCGGCAAGGTCGCCTTTGTCAATGCCCTCAGGGAGGAAGTGGAGGTCTGCGCCCTGGACTGGGTGCGGGTGGAAGCTAGCGGAACGATAGTCACACCGAACCTATCGCCAGTGGCCAGCTTCACGGTGTCTCCTCAATACGCCTATGTGGGCGACCCTGTGACCTTCAACGCCTCCGCTTCCTATGATCCTGACGGAACTATCGTCGAATGGGGCTGGGAGTATGGAGATGGCACGGAGGGCGGTGACGTGGTCACTTCGCATCCGTTCTCTTCTCCGGGCACGTACACTACCACTTTGACAGTTTGGGATGACGACGGCGCGACTGACACTGCGACTGCAACGATTGTCGTGCTTGAGGTCGGAGAACGAGCTAATTGGACTTTCCTGGTCTATGAAGACGGCGACAACAACCTGGAGGAGGTCGCACTCGTTGACTTCCTGGAGATGTCGTCTGTCGGGTCCACTAGCGATGTCAATATCGTCGTCCAGCTGGACAGAACCTCTTACTTTGATACGACCTACGGTGACTGGACGGGGACCAAGCGGTTCTACGTGACCCAGGGCATGACCCCAAACCCGTCGAACGCCCTGATGGACATGGGCGAGGTGAACATGGGTGCCCCCGATAGCCTTGCGTCGTTCCTTGAGTGGGGCATGATGACCTTCCCAGCTGAGAACTACATGGTCGTACTGTGGGACCACGGCGGCGGTTGGGATGGCGCGGTCTGCTGGGATGATACCAACGGTGAGGATGCGCTCACTCTCGACGAGCTGCAGACGGCCCTGAACATGAGCGAGATGGACACTGGCGATTGGATAGACGCGATAGGATTCGACGCCTGCCTGATGGGCATGGCCGAGGTCGCGTACGAGATCAGGGAATGCACAGACATACTGGTCTTCTCGGAGGAGGTCGTTCCTTGGGATGGATGGCCATACGATTCGATACTCGCGGACCTGGTCGCCAACCCGACGATGAGCCCATTGGAGCTTGGCAGCTCCGTGGTCTTGCGATACTCCCAGTACTACGGTTCGAACGCGTCTGAGACGATGTCCGTTGCTGATGTCAATGCCATGAACATGATGTTGTACCCGGCTCTAGACGTGTTCGCGAGCGAGCTGATCGCCAGCCTGCCCGCCAACAAGGCAGCGATCCTGGAGACATTGAACATAACCGAGAGCTTCGCCTACTTCGATTACAAAGACCTGTTCGATTTCGCATGGGAGATTAGCAACAGGGTGCCCGTGGCGGCCGTGCAGGAAGCTGCAGAGGAGCTGATGAACGCTACCGACGCCTCGATAGTTGCGAACTTCGCCGGTTGGTGGCATCCGGATGCTCATGGCCTCTCGATATTCCTCCCGTCGTATTCGAGCAGCTCCATCGTTGACTATGACGTCCTTGACATGTCTGTCGACTTGATGTGGAACGATTTCATCATCGCCCTTCTTATGACCGTGGCGGACAGCTACGAAATCGATGACACATATCTCGAAGCGAACACGATCTTGCCTGGTGAGACCCAATGGCACAGCATTCACAATTGGGGAACTGACGTCGATTGGGTGACGTTCACGGTTTCCAACTTGACTCAGGTGAGGATCACCACCTCGGGGCCGGAGGGCATGGGCGACTCTGTTCTGAGACTGTACAATAGCAGCAGTGTCCCGAACTGGCCGATCGCAGAGAACGATGACTACAACTACGGCCTCTGGTCTCGGATCGACGCGTGGCTCGGACCAGGCGTGTACTGGGTGCAAGTCAGCGCATACAACTACGAGGCGGACATACCAACCTACAGCCTAACCCTGACGCTCGGGCCGTTCCCGAACGAACCGCCGGTCGCCAGCTGGTATTGGTACGGCAGTCCTTACGTCGGCAGTTACGTGTCCTTTGATGGTTCCGGGTCCTATGACCCCGATGGGTACATCGTGAACTATAGTTGGAACTTCGGCGACAACTCCTCCACGTACGGGAATTGGGTATCCCACATGTATTCGTGGGCAGGGGACTTCATGGTCACCCTGACCGTCACTGACGATCAGGGCTTGACGTCAAGCTACTCCCGATGGATCACGATAACACAGGGCAACATGCCACCTGTGGCAGTGGGCATGATTACACCTCAGAACCCCGCCGTCGGAGAGTTGGTGACATTTGACGGCTCAATGTCGTATGACCCTGACGGTTATGTGACGTCATGGTATTGGTACTTCGGGGATGGCTACTACTCGAGCGGTTCGGTGGCCCACCATTCCTACTCGATCCCGGGGACCTACACTGTGGAGCTCAGCATCTACGACAACTACGGTTCGTGGAGCTATACATACCTCTATGTGACCGTCCATGAACCGACGACCCCGGTCCCGCCCGTTGCGGTGATTGCGTACGCGCCCTCGCAGCCCTTTGTCTGGGAGCCCGTGCTCTTCAGCGGGAACTTCTCCATTGACCCAGATGGCTACCTTACGTCGTTCATATGGCAGTTCGGGGACGGGACCGTGGGATTCGGGTCAGGGATCGCGCACGCCTACGCGCACCCGGGCACATATATGGTCTCACTTAGCGTGATTGACAACTCTGGTCTCTCAGATGAGACGACCACCACGATCAGAGTGGTCTCGATGCCGATCGCTGCATTCGTGTATGCGCCGCTCATGCCTCTTGCGGGTCAGTCGACGGACTTCAGTGCTTTGGGCTCGTACGATGAGTCCGGTATCACTGAGTACATTTGGTCTTTCGGGGACGGAACCTTTGCAAGCGGCTGGCAGTCGACTCACGCGTTCGCTTCCCCCGGGAACTACTCGGTGATCCTGACGGTGAGGAACGCGGAC
>CAZTFD010000146.1:3966-4460 GCA_964612225.1 uncultured Thermoplasmata archaeon
CAGTGGCGAGCGCTCAGCTCTCCGCTGTCGCCGACTCCTCGAACCAGGGCGGCTTGGAGAAGCTCGATGGCAGTCCAACGATGATGTTGGCTTGGATCACGCTCCTAGGGATCTGTGCGACCGGGTCTGGACTCGTCGTAAGATCTAGACGCCCTTGATTAGGGCGTCCACCCTTTGACCTGGGCGAACTCGGACCGCTGTCCCGTGTCGTTCCAGGCCTTTCCCTATCGCCAGAGCGACTTTGGCTAACAGCTCCAGAGAATGCCAGCGTCGTCCCCTGACGTACTTCGTTCAAGTCCCTCTGATCAGATACTCCACTATTCCGTACCCGGTCTCGTCTCCCATTCGGTACTTGGCCAGAGTCTCGTACATGACAGACACGCTCTGATCTATGCTTCCGGCGAATGGCAGTCTTGCAGTTCTTATGATTAAAGCTTCAATCTCATGCATCTTGCCGTCAGCTTCCATCAACCAAGCCCTTAGGGATTTCGGTC
>CAZTFD010000147.1:0-4431 GCA_964612225.1 uncultured Thermoplasmata archaeon
CGTTCCTAGGCTGTTCGGGACGAACGGTGTGAGAGGCGTCGTCAACACAGACGCGATGGACACCCAGTTCGCGCTCAGACTCGGAATGGCGATCGGGACCTTCATGAAGGGTACTGTAATGGTCGGGACCGACGCCCGGACTTCGAACGAGATGATCAAGTCGGCTTGCGCTTCTGGTCTGATGGCAACGGGTTGCAATGTCCTCGACTGCGGCATAGTGCCAACGCCAACTCTCCAGTACGCGGTCAAGACCGGCCGTGTCCAAGGAGGCGTGGTCATCACCGCTTCTCACAACCCGCCGGAGTTCAACGGCATCAAAGCGATCGATGCTGATGGCACCGAGATGAACCGTGAGAATGAGGAACAAATCGAAGGGCTCTATCACAAAGGTGAGTTTGCCAGAGCCGATTGGACGAGGGTCGGCAGACTGACGCCTTACACGACCGCGGTGGATAGGTACATCGGCGGCATCATCTCGAAGGTTGATGTGGGAGCGATAAGGAAGGCGAACCTCCGAGTGGCCGTGGACTGCAGCAACGGAGCTGCCAGTGTCGTCACCCCTAAGCTACTCGAAAGGCTCGGCGTCAGATATGTCACTCTCAACGCGGACTTGAACGGGGCCTTCCCCGGACACAACAGCGAACCTACGCCTGACAACGCGCAGGACCTCGTGAGGATGGTAAGTTCGGGCGGTTTCGATTTCGGATTCGTACATGATGGCGACGCCGATAGGACGATATTCGTGGACGACACCGGCAGATACCTCTACGGTGACAGGAGCTTGGCAATCGTCGCGCACTTCATCTGTCTCGAGAAGCCCGGCCGGCTCGTCGTGACGACTGTCGGTGGCTCCCAATGCATCGAGGATGCGGTCAAGATGGCAAACGGGTCTGTGATCTACACCAAGGTCGGATCACCGGTCGTGGCAAGGGTCATGATGGACAAGGGCGGAGTCTTTGGTGGTGAGGAGAACGGAGGTCTGATCTTCGCCAACTTCCAGTACTGCAGGGACGGCGCGATGGCCGTTGCGAAGATGCTTGAGATCGTTGCGAAGCGCGGCAAGCTCTCGGAGATCAACGACAGGATACCTCAGTACTGCCAATGCAAGAAGAAGACGGCATGCCCCGAGGACAAGAAACAGAAGGTGCTGTCAGAGCTGGCGAAATCCTCCAAAGGCGAGAGGATTGATACCACCGACGGTCTGAAGGTGTTCTTCAAGGACGGTTGGGTCCTACTCAGGCCCTCCGGGACGGAGCAGATCTTCAGGATTTACTCTGAATCCAAGAGCGCGCTTAGGTCAGAGCAGCTCGCTGACGAGTTCAAGAAGCGAGTAGAGAAGATAGTCAGGGGTTAAGCCTCTACTTCTTGTGCATGGCCTTCCATTTGACGGCCATTACCTCGCGCATCATCCTAGCGCCGAGGATCGACGTGTTGCCGTTATCGTAGGGAGGGCATATCTCTACCACATCGAATCCGACCAGCCGGTCGCCGATCCTGTTGATGATGTACCTGACATCCCAGGGGGTCAACCCGAACGGCTCAGGAGTGCCGGTCCCCGGAGCATAGGCAGGGTCGATACCGTCAATGTCCAATGAAAGGTAGATGGGCTTCCGCTTGAGCTTAGACAACATCTCCTCGAACACCTTCTCAGTGCCCTCCTTGTGTATCCTGAAGGCATCGGCGAAGATTGCCTCATCCACCTTCTCGTCCGCGGAGATGGAACGGACGCCGAAAGCGAATGCGTTGCCCTTGCCTACGTGATCAAGAATGCGCCTGTGCGCGCACGCATGGCTATTCCTCAGGCCCTGGTACTCGTCTCTGAAATCTAGGTGAGCATCTATCGTGATGACCGATATCTCACCGAAAGCCTTGACCACCGGAGGAGAGATCGAATGCTCGCCGCCGATGAACAACGGGAACTTCTTGGCCGAGACGATGCTCCTGGCCTCCGTCTCGACGGACTTAACCATTTCGTCCACATGGCCCTCCTCGTATAGGTCGCCGGCGTCGTGGACCGGGATATCGTCGAAGGTGATGCCGTGCTCGAAATTCTCTTTCTCAAAGGTCTGTGAGGTCTCCCTAACAACCGTAGGCGCGAACCTCGTGCCGCTCCTATATGTCGTGGTCTTATCGAAAGGCACTCCAACTATCACGAATTCTGCGTCCTCAGGCGAGGAGACCGCGTCCGCATACCTCAGCATGCCGCGGATCGGCATCATCACACCCTTGTGATCTTCTTCCTGTCCATGGCGATGAGGTACAGTATCTCGCCGCCCGGCTTCAGATCGTCCTTCACATCGTCTGTGATCGGCAGGTGGAACATCTCGTATGTCTCAAGGTCCATGAGCTGCACCTCGGCACCCATGATCGACACGACCTGGGCCGTGCGCTTGTCGATGATTGGCACATGGACCTTGTGCTTCACCGGGTATACCACGCTCTTCTTGTTCCCGTCGAATATCCCGATGGCCTCGATCCTGGCCTTGGCCTCTCCATGCTTCCCAGGTTTGGAAGTCGATATGCTCGAAATCTTGCACGGCTCATCGTCGATAACCATGTACCGGCCTTCCTTAAGCTCTCTGACTTCCACCTGCTCCGTAGCCATGGCATTCACTTCGGGTCCATCGATAAAGTCTGGGCGTTTAAATACCTTACCGAGAGCGCGAGGGGCTGAAGGTTCTATAGATGGCTATGACATCTACCCCGAGGAACCATGGCTGCGAGTGGGTCTTCAGACAGGTGCGCGGAGATCGCGGAGTCGATTGACGAGAAGGAGTTGCTTGGGCTGTGCAAGGAACTCATACGGATTCCGAGCGTATACAAAGAGGAGGAGAGAATCGCCAAGTTCATCGCCTCCCGTCTCGACAAGTGGGGATTGTCGCCCGAGCTAGTCCCCGTCGAGGGCTACGGCCCTTCGGTGGTTGCGAGGATAGGTCCCGAGAATCGGCCTGCGATTGTCTTGAACGGCCACATGGACACAGTCGAGGTCAAAGACGGATGGAAGCATGATCCATTCGGAGCAAAGGTCGAGAATGGCATGCTCTACGGACTCGGCTCTCTGGACATGAAGTGTGGTCTCGCGTCGCTCATGCTGGCATCTAGAACGATTGCTGACTCGAAACAGAAGCTCGATTGCAGCATAGTCTTCCAAGCGGTTTCGGGAGAGGAAGACAACAGCGCTGGGACCAGGACGCTCATCAGCGCGGGCAAGTTCCGGAAGGCGAAGGCCGTCATCGTAGGGGAAGGGATCGGCAGCCTTGACGTGGTTACGATTGGCAGGCGAGGAGGATCATACTACGACATCTGGGTCAGCGGGAAATCTGCGCATGGATCGACGCCTCGACTCGGCGTGAACGCGATTTCCGATGCTGCGAAGATCGTGACTGCGCTCGATAAGATGGGGATGCGGTCGGCTCGTGGCGTCATGGCTGACAACACCACTCCGTTGAAGGAGAGCCAGTTGGTCCTCGGGATATCCGGCAACAGCGCGAGCTACAGCGTCCCCGAGAAGTGCCACATCCGTATGATGAGAGCTACTGTCCCGGGAAAACCGTATGACATTAGCAGAGAGCTCGAGTCTGTCATCAAGAAGCTCAATCTCAAGAGCCGAGTTGATGTCAGGCTCAAAGTGGGGAATGGCGACCCGTATCTCCCTCACATGACTCCGACAGACAGCGAGCTCGTCAAGGTGACAAGCAAATGGAACTCACACTACACTGGACGACGACCTGCGCTTGTCTGCGGTCTCTCAGAGGCCGATGACAATTCAATCGCTAGGTATGTCAGGGTCCCGGTCGTCTGCGTCGGGCCGGGAGAAAAGGGTGCACTCGCGCGCTATCATCAGTCGGAAGAAGCGATAAGCGTCTCCCAGTTGGGGACGGCTGTGAGGATCCACTGCGCCACAGTGCTCGATCTTGCTCGGGCGAAATAGACACATGAAGATTTGTTCGCCCGGCTTCCTATCGGTCCCTTCTTGAGGTGTTCCTGTGCCCATGCTGCTTCTTTGGCATTCTCTTGGGGGGTGAGGGACGCTGCCTCTTGATCTCTGCCACGCGCTTCTCCAGTTGCTGTTTGAGAAGGCCCGAGATGTCGTTGTGCGAGTACTCATCCGCACGGGCGGCCAGACATATCTTCGCAGCGAGAGCGCGCGCAATGGCACCTCTCTGCCAACCAGGGGCGTTCCTCACCATAGGGTGGGTGAATAGGATGCCGTGCTTCGGTGGCCGGCTACCCTCCTTGAGGTGCCTGAACATGGCCTTCTCGGCTCCAAGCAGCTGGATGGTCCCTGAGGGCAAGGAAGCAAGTCGCCGCAGGCTTCCTACATGCATGATCAGCCTCGCTCCTATGACCGGGCCGACCAGGCTGCTGACATTCGGAGCCACCTCGTTCATCCTCCTCTCGACATATCTCTCGATCTTGTCCCTCGCGGCC
>CAZTFD010000148.1:0-4386 GCA_964612225.1 uncultured Thermoplasmata archaeon
TGCTCTTTCTTAGGTATATCCTGAATGTTGCAGTGTGGCCGACTATGTGACCGCCGATGGGCCTGGTCGGGTCACCGAAGAAGGCGTCCGGCTTTGCAGCCACTTGATTTGTCACAGCAATGACCGCGTTGTGCACATCTCCGAACCTCAACAAGTCGTGCATGTGCTTGTTCAGCATCTGCTGCCTCTCCGCAAGAGCACCTCTCCCGATATACTCGGCCCTGAAATGCGCTGTGAGCGAGTCGACTACCATGAGCCTTACAGGGAATTCCTTGGCCATCTCGAACGCCTTGTCCACGAGCAACGTCTGGTGATGGCTGTTGAAAGCGCGCGCGACATGTATCTTCTTGAGCACCTCGTCCGGGTCCAGGTCCGACGCCTCCGACATCTGCGTTATCCTCTCCGGCCTGAAGGTCTGCTCGGTATCGATCATGATCGTGTGTCCGTCGAGCCCGCCATCGCTGATCGGCTTGGTAGTGTTCACGGCAAGCTGGTGACAGAGCTGGGTCTTGCCCGAACCGAACTCTCCGAAGAACTCCGTGATCGCCCGGGTCTCGAACCCGCCGCCCATGAGTTCGTCCAAGGCCTTCGAGTTGGATGAGAGCTTCGCGACTGTCTTCCTGCGTTCAAGGATGACGTCTCCGGTCTCGAACCCGCCCACGTCTGCAGCCTTCTTGGCCGCAGCTATGATCTTCGCGGCAGTGGCCTCTCCTATCTCAGTGAGCTCCGCGAGGTTCCTCGGTGAATCGACGGCGATCATCATCAGGTCATTGTAGCCGGCCTCTCTGAGCTTCTCCATGATGGCTGGCCCGACTCCCGGGAGCTTCTCGATATCCTCCTCGGACGACATTTGCGATCAACACCTGCGCTCTCTAAACCTTGCGTGCAGAATATAAGCGTATTGATTGGAGGTAACCGAAAGTGGTTGCTGATACCATGACCCGGATGAGAGGCCTACGCTGACCAATGGCAAAGCCAGACATCCGATGGCGCCAATTCCAGAGACCAAAAGCTATTAAATAGCCCTAGCTCTTCGAGGGACGGAATGGCCAAGAAACGAAGAAAGGACAAGGTCGAACCCGACGAGTATGAGTTCAGACCCCCTGAGTTCAAGGAGGACGAGTTCCTCAAGAAGGAGCTGACGGACACAAGGACCGCCGGGCTCACCATTGTCTATGCTGCGGCGTTCGGAGTCATAGCCGGCGCGATATCTCTCAACGGAGCGTATGTCGGCATAGGTTTCCTCGCAGGCCTCGCAGGGATGTTCACACTCAAGTGGTTCTACAAGATCGCGAAGGTAGACATCTCCGGCTTTGGCAAGAAGAACTGGGTGGGAAGCATCGGATCCTTCTTCTTCACCTTCTTGGCAGTCTGGGTGCTCTTGTTGAACATGCCGTTCTCAGACCATGCTGACCCGACGGTCGACAATACCATCGTCTGGGTCGACAACGGCACGACCGTCCGAGGTATCGAATACAAGTACGACAAAGACGCCAAGACATACAGCTGGGTAGCGATCAACGAAAGCGACGACGCGAACACGATGATATCCAAGGCCGGCAACTACACGATCAACGTGACCGCCGAGGTGTCGGACAACGGCGACCTCGCCTCCGTGAAGATCGCCATAGGCTCTCAGAGCAGCACGTTTTACGACATGACCCCGATCGGGGGCCAGAGATACGCATACTCTTTCATGAGCGGCACGCTGGACCCGAGCTCCGGGCTCATGTTCTTCATCAGTGTGACCGACAGCGCGGACAACAACATAGTGTTCCGCCCGGACAGAGCCATCCCGGTGGTTACCTAGGCGAACACTCCAGAGCTCATCTCTGCCAAGGCATCCTGTCATCGAAGTGCCGTGTCAGCGCAGCGAGATTCCTCTTGGAGAGGAGAGCATCGCCGCTCGAGATATCGAACCTCTTGAGGCTCTTCACATCCTTTCCTAAGGGCGCCTTTGCGATCTTGGCCCTGACAAGGTCGTCCGCCTGAGTGTACTGCCTGTTCGTCATAACGAACCATCTTCCGTCCTCGACGTATGGGGCGGATATTCCAGCGTTGTTCCACTTCGTGAGGAACTCCTTCACGTTGTCGGAGTTCGCTGGCGGGCCCCTGTGCTTCCTCGACTTCGGAAGGGAGATTGAACCCAGCTCAATCACTAGATGAGTGAACTCGTCGACATGGATCGAACTCTTCTCGACATCGAAATCCGACCGCTCCAGCAGAGCAGTAATGGCCACTAGCGTCTTCCGAAGCTGAGGGTAGACGACGTCGTCTATGAACGGAAGCTTGGCGAATGAGACTATCATTGTGTTCTTCAGCCTCGTCCCCGCGACATCCCTGACCTTCGCCGCGTCCCAGGTCTTTCGATCGTTGGGGAAGAACAGCTTCCTGTCGGGTCTCGACAGATACTCCCTGCTCGCGAGGACGAACCTGAGCATCGTCTCGACGGACACGGCTGATGCGACATTCCTATCGGTGTCGACCGGGTCGATGAATGTGATAGGTTCCTTGAACTCCTTCCCGGGGAAATCCGGAAGCTCGATGTGCTCGCCGACCTTCCATTCCTTCGCGGACTCGAGCACCGCTGAGAGACTTCCGAACCGCATGATCAGGAGTTCGCATAGGTATCCCGAGAACCCCTGCACCTTCGCCTCGGCGCCGTAGCTCTCAATGCCCTTCATGAACCGTTTCAGCAGACGGACCTGGTCGGCCATGCCCTTCTTGAGGTTCTTCTTAACGAACTCGGTATGGAAGGGAGTGCGGTCGACTGCGCTCATCTTGTGCTTCGTGTCCCGGATGCGGAAGCATGGGACGAGGTCCACCTGGTAGCCGTCGTACATTCCGCGGACGTAAGGATGCTGTGCGTAATGCTCCCGGCCCTTGAGGACGCGCCTGCCGATCTCGAGGCCGACCTCCTTGAGCTGCTCCAAGGGAGTGCTCTCGGGGAAGAGCATGAACAGGTCGATGTCAGGGTCCTTGAGGTGGGTGCTCTTCGCTACAGATCCAACGAGCATCGTTTCCACGTGCGCATTGAGCTTCCGTGCTTCCGTGACGACCTTGTCCGACAACTCCTCGACAACGGATGCGACCTTCTTGTCCTGTGCTGACGTCGGCTTGATGCTCTTGAGAACCTCTGATTCGAGCGTCATCCCATCTACCTATGATGCAATGAATCACATTGGTAATAAAACAGATGATGACGGGACGCTACCTGAAAAAGCCCGGGCTATATTGAGAAAAATGAAAGAAGGTGTCTGAAAGGCCGGTTCGGTGGGGATTGTTAAAATCGTATGCTTAGGAGGAAAGTTGAGCTACCAGCCTGAGACACCAGATACTACCTACCTGCCTCCGCTATATTAGGGTTTCTTGGCAACATTCGCACGTGTACCTACCCAGTTCAAAGCATGCGCCTGGCCATCACAGTCCCATGCGTATGATTTCGGATAGAAAGTTCGAAGAATGTATGTTGTCTTCGAGGTCCCTTATCGCCGTCTCATCGGTCTCCGACACGCTCAGCAGTTCTGTACGATCCCCGCCGACGAACAGAACTATTAACATCTTTCCTTTCGAATTTAATTCCGCGATTCCGAAATCAGATGTCGACGAGGAATAGGTCCTGAGATGCGACAGGTTGCACGCCTTCCCGATCGACCTCAGCATCGAATCTAGCTCTGCGGGCGCGTGTTCCGTCCGGACAAGGGCGAGAGTCATGGGGTGCTTCTCGACATGCTCCTTGATCCTCTCTAGCTCCTTCTTGGCCAGCCTCACCGCGACCATCGCCTCACGCTAAGCCTGCATCGTTAGATAACGATTGCGCAAGAAAGGTGCTGTCCAAAGTCGGGTGGTAAGACCTCGGAGGGTCGGCCGTTGGTCTCCCGACGCTACATGTAGTCCACCAACAGTAATAAGGGAATGATCCTGAAGGACCAGATGCTAATCAAGGGGGTCGTCTTCCGTCTAGACTCCGATCTTCCGGCGGACGCGAGGTTCCTCCTAGAGGATTTCAGGCTGGCCGTCAACAACGCCATCCGGGCTGGGCTGCAGGCGCGTGTGACCTCTAGGAACGCCCTTTCGAAGCTGGCCTATACGGACTTCCGCAAGGAGCATCCGAAATTGTACGCCCAGCACCTAGTCTCAGCTCTTGGAGTGGCCGCTGGTATCCTGAGGAGCCATCGAAGGGCGGTCCAGAAAGGGGTCGCCCGTAACATCCCATATGTCAGGCGATTGATGATGAAGGCAGAGAACCAGGCATACAAGCTCGACCGAAAAAGTGGAGTCATCGATTTGCCCATTAGGGCGGGACGCCACGTCATACTGAGCCTCGTCGTTAGCCAGTATCATCGCAAGTATCTCGACGACAACAGCCTCACCCTTGGATCCCTG
>CAZTFD010000149.1:0-4303 GCA_964612225.1 uncultured Thermoplasmata archaeon
TGTCGGCTACGTCAACCCAGTTGTCGACCGAAACGAGGGATGGATTGGCGGCATCGGGGTCCTGCGGGGCCATCGTGGAAGGGGGATAGGCACCAAGCTAATGCTGGCCGCTGAGAGCGTGTTCCGTAGAAGGGGCGTGCACGAGGTCTCCCTTGAGGTCATTGAGGGTAACTTAAGGGCACATAGACTGTACGAGAGGATTGGGTTCGCCAACACGAGAAGATACATTACCGCTGAGGGAAGACCGACTCGGTTCGAAGGGTTTGGACAGGTGCCCAAGGCAGCAACGCTTCCGGAGATACTGGCGCTTCATGACAGAGCGTACAAAGACACCTGCTGGCAGAGGAGGAAGCCGGAAGCGGTGGTGGAATCCGCGCGCGGGTCAGAGATGTACAAGCTAGACGGAGGATTTGTCCTTGTCCGGTCCGTCGAGACGACCGGGTTCATACCCTTCTTGGGTGTGGTTCCTGAGAAGCGGCGAAAGGGGATCGGGACGACGCTTGCCAAGTTCGCTCTCACGAGGCTCTACGACATGGGTGCGTTCAAGGTCGCCTTCTACAACATCAACGAGGATTCGCCCACGCTACGTCTGCTGGATATGTTCGACTTCAAGGTCACGATGAAGCAGATAGAGATGAAGAAGGCTCTCTGAGGCAAAGAGCTAGAACCCGACAAGTAAGGGGCAACGCTCCTATACTGAACCCACGCTAGAACTGTCGAGTGGTACCATGTTCTCCCACTGCCCAGGGGCTAGGATATTCGCAGAACCGATCCCAGAGCCCATCATCTGCCCACACTGCGGCAAAGAGGTGGAGATATTCACCAACGAGCAAAGCATGAGATGCTACTTCTGCGGGGGTTTGGTGACCAGGGAGAAGCTTCCGAGCTGCTTCGACTGGTGTAAGTATGCCGACCTGTGCATGTCGGAAATCAAGGCTCAGCGAAAGGGAATTGAGCAAACGTCTCAGGCCCGGCACTGAGCGTACTTCTCGTCCGCCTGCCACTTCTTGTTGACCCAATCCTGGAGCTTCTTGATGTCGGCCTCGGTCATGTGCCTGAACCTTCCCTGAAGCTTTAGATATTCCTGGACCGGGGTCATCTTGGGCTTCCTGTTGATGGTGACCTTGCCGTTCTCGGATTCGTATAGGGTCCACATGCCGGTATCGACCGCGAGTTTGCAGATCTCGATCGTCTTCGAAGTATCGTGCCTCCACCCGGTCGGGCATGGAGTGAAGATCTGGATGTACCTGAAGCCTTTGATCGCCTTGGCCTTCTCGAACTTATTGATGAAGTCCTGGATGTGGCCGATGGAGGCCGTCGCAACGTACGGCACGTTGTGTGCCATCATGATCTGTGGCATGTCCTTCTTGAAGTTGGACTTCCCAGCCTTGACCTTGCCCACGGGCGTGGTCGTCGTCCATGCGCCGAAAGGCGTGGACCCTGACCTCTGAATGCCAGTGTTCATGTAGGCCTCGTTATCGTACATGACGTAGAGGATGTCCTCATTCCGTTCTGCGGCGCCGGAGAGCGCCTGGAAGCCGATGTCCGCTGTGCCGCCATCACCCGCGATGCCCATCACGGTCGTGTTGTCCTTGCCCCTAGCTTTCAGGGCGCGCTTCATGCCAGTCGCGCACGCGGCCGTGTTCTCGAAGGCCACATGATGGTATGGTATCTTCCATGCGCTCAGCGGATATGTCGCGCTGAAGATCAGCATGCAACAAGCTGGGGTGACTGCGACCGTGTCCTTGCCCAAGATCTTTATCAGGTTCCTGGCGGCGACGGCAGCGCCGCAGCCAGCGCATGCAGTGTGCCCTCTGGTGAACAGTTCCTCATCGGGCATCTCCTTCAGCTTCATTGCTCGACCCCCCTCGTGCCCATCCATGTTATCTCGCGCCTGACCTTGCCGGTCTTCGCGGCTTCGAGCAGGCGCTCGTACATGAACCTGATATCTGCAAGCGACACGTCCCTGCCGCCCAGACCTCCGATGAAGTTCATTGTTGGAACATTGAGTCCGTAAGCTGCGTTCCTGAACTCTATGAACGACGGCCCAGCAACGCCGTAGGACACAGCCCTGTCGAACACGCCGACAGCCTTGACCTTCTCAGCGACCATCCTCAGCTGTGCTGTGGGGTATGGCCTCCAGAATCTGAGCTTGATTAGGCCTACCTTCTTGCCTTCCTTGCGCATGTCGTCGACGACCTCGTGCGCTGTGGAGCTGGCCGTGCCCAGAGTTATGAGAACCACTTCCGCGTCATCGACCATGTAGGGATCGATCATGCCGCCGTGGTTCCTCCCGAACTGCTTCGCGAAGGCCGCGTTGACCTCCTCAATGACCTTCGGAGCTTCTCTCATGGCCTTGTCCTGATTCCATCTGCACTCCATCATGTACTCTGGCGGAGTGAAGACGCCCACGACATTCGGGTCCTCGGGGTCGATGATCGGTCCTGGAGGAACGTACTTCGGGACGAACTTGTCCGCATCCTCTTGCTCCATGAGGTCGACCGGCTCGACCGTGTGGGACAGTATGAACGCGTCCAGTCCCACCGTCATGGGCAGCGCGACCCTCTTGTCCTCCGCGATCCTGAAAGCCTGGAGGACCATGTCCTGGACCTCCTGGTTGTTGTCGCAGAATACCTGGATCCAGCCGGAGTCCCTCTCAGGCATGATATCGTTGTGCTCTACCCAGATGTTGATAGGGGCGGCGATGGCTCTGTTGACGACCGCCATCACAACTGGCAGTCTCATCCCAGACGCGATAGGAAGCAGCTCGTGCATCAGAGCGAGGCCTTGGGACGATGTCGCGGTGAAGGTCCGCACGCCCGTCGCGCTGGCAGATATGCATGTGCTCATCGCGGAGTGTTCGCTCTCCACTTCGACATACTCGCAGTCCATCTCGCCATTGTTGACGAACTCTGAGATGTGCTCTACGATGAATGTCTGCGGAGTGATCGGATAGGCTGCGACGCACCTGACCCTGGCCCTCATTGAGCCGTATGCCGCTGCGTAGTTGCCAGTGACGACTTTCTTGACCATCCTGATCACCTCACCATCTTGATGGCTTCAGCGGGGCACTCGTTTGCGCATATCCCGCAGCCCTTGCAATATTCCATGTCGAAATCCATCCTGTCGCCATTCCTGTCGATGCAGCCCTCCGGGCAATAGAACCAGCAGAAGTTGCACATCGTGCACTTCTCCTTGTCATACTCAGGCCTGAATACCCGCCAACTGCCGGTCTTGCTCTCCCGGAACGAACCAGGGCCAACCATGCCGGCCTCGGTCTTCATCGGAACCGATGCCACACCCAATGGTAGCTCATTCACATCCGGCAACCACTTCTTCGCTGTCTTGAGTTGCCTATGACCATGAGACTCCCCGAGGACGGTCCGACCGTAGGCTACCCTTGCAGCCTTGGCGTTCAGGTCCCCAATCTTGGGACCCAACCTGTCCCCGAACACCTGAATGATGCCCTTCTCGATGGACTCGATCTTGACCAGGCCCGTTGCCTTTGCAATAGCACCAAGGATAGCAGAGTTGGTTGCAGGTTGCTTCAGGACCTCGAGTGCCACCGTCGTAGCATCGACTGTCGCGAGCTTGACATCTATCCCGACGTCCACTTCCTCCGGCTTCTTGGCGGTGTTGACAATAACCATGCCGCCCTTCTTCAGACCTTCGACAATGTTGACCGTGTCGACAAGTCCCTCGTCGAGAACGACGACGAAGTCAGGCTCGTAGACCTGGGTCTTCCTGTAGATCCTCTTCTTGTCAATCCTTGTGAACGCGAGCACGGGTGCGCCACGCCTCTCAGCTCCGAAAAACGGGAATGCGGTGGCGTAGCCCCCTTCTTGGAAGGCCGCGCTCGCGAGTGCTTGCGCCGCCATGACCGCGCCTTGACCGCCGCGGCCATGGAATCGTACCTCGTACATTCAATAAGCCTCGCTGTCCTTTTGTATGAAAAGATTGGCCTTAAGTCTTTCGCATCAACGGCTAATACCCTGGGGGGTGTGCCAGTATTGCCCGTTTTCTCGAATAACATGCCCCTGCGACCCCTCTGATTCGAGCATCGAGAATTGGTCGGGTCCGATATGCAGAAAACGACGGTTGCAGACCCGCCGCCGGATGGGACGGGACCGATAGGACAGACTCCTGAGGTCGTGCAAACCTTTTTCCATGAAACAGCGGATTAAGACTGGGATGACACCGAAGAAGCCGCCAGAAGGGTTGACTCTAAAAGTCGCTCGCGCACACCATCAATCCGAGGTCGGTCTGGGAAGGGCTCGAATCGATTCTGCCACTCGGAAGAGAC
>CAZTFD010000150.1:0-4282 GCA_964612225.1 uncultured Thermoplasmata archaeon
CCCGTGAAACTAATCGTGCACACTCTACCGTTCAGGTCGTCGATGAAAGACCACCTTGTCTTCAACATGCTCTCGCATTTGAATCTGTATTTCCTGCCGTTGTCGAGCTCAAGCACCCCGCTGTCGGTAAAACCGAGCCTCATGCGCCCGATCTCCTGGTTGGATGCGGTGTCAATGATAGGCACATGCCTTCGCAGCACTCCGCGCCATTGGAGATCATAGTCGCCGTAGATGCATGAGGCGACGACCCTCTCAGTGAACAACCCCTTCCAATCGAGCGTAGCGTATGTCTCCGCGTCCTCGCCCATGAGCTCGTAATGCCCTCGGAGCCAGCCCAGCCGGAACCACCTGAGGGACTGACCTTTCAACCTCTTGATGTCCTTCATTCCTGATCCATTTCCAGGCTTCAGAATCGGAATCCGGATAGACAGAGCTTTCGGAGGAATGACGAGGAGGAATAGGGTTTGCTCATCTTGCCCTAGTGATGGTGATGTTCTTCAGGCTCGAAGTTCGCAGGCCTCAGCCTCCCAAATGCAGATGCTATTACCTCGGACAGTGTAGGATGGATGATCTGCGAGCGCGAGAGAGGAGCATATGTCCCATTCTCCGAGTTCATCAGGCTGACGACCTGCTGCACAAGAGTCGCCGCCTGAGGTCCGACGACGGTCGCCCCGAGGATTCTCCTGGTAGGATACTCCACGACTACCTTGGCGAAGCATTCCGTGTCCCCGTACGCAAAGCCCATCGCTGAGTCGAAATACCTGCTCATGCCCACCATGACCTTGGCGTTCGCCTTGGCCTCCTCTTCGGTCATACCCACCTGGCCGACCTGCGGATTCGTGAACACTGCATGCGGGACCGCGTGCAGGTCCAGGGAAACCTTGTGTTCCCCGAATATGTTGTTCCGCACCACGGACGCCTCGTAGTTCGCTGTGTGACGGTACATGTTCCTCCCGAGGGCGTCGCCAAGCGCATAGATGTTCGGCTTCGACGTCTCAAGGTACTGGTTGGTCTGTATCCATCCCTTGTCGTCCGTCTTGACGCCGGTCTTCTCCGGCTTGAGCCAATCCGAGTTGGACCGCACACCCGTTGCCACGAGCAGGTGTTGGCCTTCGACCACGGCCCCGCCGTTCATGGCTGGATCCTTGATCGTGACGGCAATACTGTCTCCCCTGCCCTCCACCTTCAGGGTATCCGTCGCCGTGTGCACCTCGAGATGTTGCGAGAGCCTCTTCTTGACGAGAGAGCTGGCCTCTGGCTCCTCGTGCGGTAGAAGAACCGGGTTGCGACCGACAAGGACGACTCTCGTGCCGATGGCGGAGAAGAAGTGGGCGAACTCGCACCCGATGTACCCTCCTCCGAGAATAACGATGCTCTCGGGCTGCTCCTCGATGTCGAAAACGGTCCGGTACGTGCGGTAATTCACTTTGTCGAGGCCGGGGATCGGTGGTATCTGCGCCCTCGCTCCGGATGCGATGACTATCTTGGAAGCTTTGAACTGCTCGTTGCCGACCTGCATCGTGTAATCTGAGACGAAGCTGCCGACTGTCGGATATAGGTCGATATCCTTGACCCGCTTGACCCCCTCCTCCATATCGTGCCTTCCTGTCAGTACGATATCCCACATGCGTTTCTTGATCAGAGGATAGTCGACCTTGTCGAGCTTCATCGACACGCCTATCTGAGCCGCCTCCTCGGCGTCTCGGATCACATCCGCCGCATGTACCAGGATCTTGGAGGGGATGCAGCCTCTGTTGAGACAGGTGCCGCCAAGCGGGCCCTCTTCCACGATCGCCACCTTCCATCCACGCTCGAGGGCAGGGTCCACGACGTTCATGCCAGCTCCCGTCCCGATGACGATCAACCCATATTCCTTCATATCGCTCCCTGCCCTGAGATAATCGTCAGTGGTCAAGAACATTCACACGAACAGACCCCCCTTCATTCGTGAAAAAGCCTTAGTGCACGGATTGCATGACCATCGAATGGATGACCATGGGAGACGGGACACAGCCGATAGTCCATTCGTTCGTCATAGACACCGAGCTGTCCCATTCCCAGCTCCTCGCATACCCGAAGTTCATCAGGGAGCACATGGCCTTCGGCCAGCTGCCAGGAGTAGTTATGGGGGAGATCGAGGCCCTCGCTAGTGCAGGCGGGCACTTCATGGAGTTCAAATCTGGACCCCAGAGGGGCCAGTATCAGTGCCTTGTGAGAGTATACCTCGAGAGGCCGATCAAGGTAGAGATAAAGTCCTCGATGGGCAGGGACCAGGAGTTCGAGAAACAGCTCCAGAACGTCATGCTGATGGTGACCCAGTTCTTCGAGGAGGAAGCTAGGAAATCGACCCTCTACATGGCTTTCGTCCCAGGGAGCCCGAAGACCGCCGCGGTGAGGCAGAGGCGCTCCATCTTCAGGGCGATATTCTCCGGGAACATGCTCAACCTGTTCATGATCTCCATACTGATAGGACTGGTCATATTCGCGATAATGAACAGCATCGGCCTGACGCTCTACGCTCCGGTTGCGATGATCGCGCTCATGCTCACGCTCGTCCTGTCCGCTGGCAGGCTGGTCGCGTTGCGGAGCCCTTGGAAGATCACCAAGACCGCGCGCGAGGTGGTTCTCGTCCAGCACCAAGTCCCCGAGGGCATGCTCCAGCACTATGTCGGGGAGTACCGGGAAAGGATCATGTCTGCAAAGGCGAGGGCATACGAACTCTATTCCGGTTGCCCGGGCACTGTCTGCGCGGAGAGCATGGCAGACGTATTCACAAACGCCGGACTACCGGCGGACAAGAACGATTTCCTCGTGCGGAGGATAGACGTGTACGGCATGGTCGAGCGAGTGGCCGAGAAGTTCGGCCTGTCGGTCCCGACGATCGTAATCAGCCATGACCCGAGGCCGAACGCTGCGGCGACGGGGTTCACCAAGCGCCTGGGAACGATGATAATCACTATGGGACTGCTTGTGCAGCTTGACGAGAAGGAGATAGAGCTCGTCGTCGGCCACGAGCTCAGCCATCTCAGGTCAGGGGACCCGATCGTGCTCTTCTCCCTGGTCATGGCAGAGTACCTCGCAAGGGTCTACCTCTATTGGCAGTACATCGCGGTCTTCTGGATACCATACCTGGTGTTCATCTTCTGGGCCATATTCTTCTTCGGCAAGTTCCTGGAGAGCCGTGCGGATCTTGAGGCAGGACTCATTCTACGGAAACCGAAGGTCATGGCGGAATCGCTGAAGAAGATCGGGTTCAGGAGGCTCGTGCTGGCAGAGCGGTTCTTAGAGCCTGGCGGGAGCAGATTAGGGGAGTGGCTCAAGTTCGATCCCCATCCCCCTCTATACTTCCGGATCCAGAGGCTCGAGGGCCTCGATGTGGACCATCCGCCGAAGCACCCGTTCCTGAGCTCTGTCAAGGCGGTTACTTCAGGATTTGTGCATTCGCGACATGCACCCTAACCAGCCTCTCAGAATGAATGGATCTTGTCGCACTTCTCGGTCCACTCGGACAGCAGTGCCATAGAGCCTTGCTCGACGCCCTTGACCATCCCATCGACGCTCAGTCCCCTGGCCTTCATGCAGCTGCCGCAGGCCGCCACTCGTCCACCCTTTGCCAGGACCCTGCCAAGCATCTCGTTGATATTGTAATACCCTTGCGGGGTCTCCTGCTTGGGCACGCCACAATACACGGCGTCCGCCATCAGAAACAGATCGACTTTGTTCTCCCTGGATTGAAGAGCTATCGATAGCCTGAACGCGTTGTATGCCTTCTCAGTCCCGTACGGAGCGTCGTTTATCACGACTAAGACTTCCTGGACCATCATCTTCACCTTGACTCTCGACGAGCCGCCACAAGGAATAAGCTTGCGCCGGACACCCCTTGTTCGCCAAATCCTTGAATAGGCTCGAAGGCGCTGAGCGCGCGGTGATATCGTGGGGAAACTAGAACTTCCGTTGCCCGAGGTGGGCGCTTCGCTGGAATCGCACGCGAAGGAGATGCAGGCTCGGATCAGAGAGCAGACGCCGAACGAGTTCAGGAATTCCATCGTCGTCAAGGTCTTCAAGAAGGGGACGAAGACAGGGCTGGCGATAGAGTACGACGACCGTGCCGAGAACTTCGTATACATGGCCATGGAGTATCCGAAGGGTGGAGGGAAGAAGGAGTCTGTCGTCCCCCGTTAGCAGTCTGTTCAAGATCCTCAGGCCGCAGTTCCTGATCGCAGGCCTGTTTCTCAACCTGCTCGGCATCGCCTTGGCCGTACACCTTGGCACGGCCATCGAT
>CAZTFD010000151.1:0-4281 GCA_964612225.1 uncultured Thermoplasmata archaeon
GAGGATCTCAGTGGCCCCGAAAGGACTGAGTTCCTATCCATCCTAGGGAACAAGAAAGCGACCAAGAAGCAGCTCGAGAGAGCTAGAGATATCCTTGACGACGTGGGAGCGATAGAGCATGTGACAAAGGTCGCCGATGGCTTGATCAAACAGGCGAAGGACAGACTCAAGGACATCAAGGACTCACCGCACAAGAAGGACCTGCTGGCCTTCGCGGACTATATGGTCAGGCGGAAGACCTAGGTGACCCCGGACTTCGTCAACTTGAAGGCGGCGTTTCTGCCCTCTTCGAGGTGCCTGTGGTTTATGATAACGGCTCTCCTCGAGCCTGTGCCAACTTTGTCCAACCTGACAATTGCCTTGGCGTTGTGTAGAAGGACATGACCACCCAATGGTTCGAAGGTCCCCTTGTCGAGGTCGGTGTAGACCTGTGATGTGAGTACCACTGGAATGTCTTTACTGCGCGAGACCCCGAGCAGTTTGGCTAGCTGAGGGCTCAGCGATTTCCTGACACCCCTCTCCTCGTCGTTCCTCGTGAGCCTGTAGTGTATAGTGGCGGAGTCGAGGATGATCACCCCGACCTCCAGCGAGCTCTCTGCCAGCTTGACCGCTTTATCCACGAACTTCTCCTGCTCGTCGAACGAGTGCGGTTCGAAGAACAAGATGTTCTTCATCACATCCTCGTAATTCTCGCCGGCCATCTGTTGGAGGCGTTCGAGCGAGACTCCTTCAGTGTCGATGTATACGACCTTCTTGCCCGTCAACGAGACGTTCTTTGCAACCTGAAGACAGATGTTGGTCTTGCCCGAGCCCGCCTCACCAAAGAACAGGGTTATTGCCCCGCCTTCTAGGCCTCCTTCGAGAAGGCCGTCCAAAGCCTCGGAGCCTATGGGCAGGTGGGTCATATGCCACGATTGGGGTGGCTAGTGATAAGTGTTGCGAATGCATGGAGGCGGACTGCTGATTGCGCTCGATTCAGACAATCTTATTATTGCGGAGCCCTTTCCAGCAACCGTGGCAGTTCACAGGGTCGGCGCCGAAGCAAAGTTGGATTCGAACACATGGATGGGCAGAGATGTGGTGTTCAAGCAACGAGTCGTCAAGAGCTACAGGCACCCGACCCTTGACAGATCCCTTCAGACCTTCAGGATCAAGAACGAGGTCCGTCTTATGCTCGAGGCCAGGAAGGCTGGCATCGCCGTCCCGATAATATACTCCGTCGACCTCCCCGAGAACAGGATCGTCATGGAGGAGGTCAAGGGAGTTAGGGTCAAGGACGCGCTTGACAACCTGCCTATGGGCAAGGCCGAAGAGGTGTGTCGCAAGATTGGGGAGATCGCAGCGAGGATGCATATGAACGACATAGTCCACGGGGACCTCACGACAAGCAACATGATCCTCGAGGGGGACAGGATCGTTGTCATCGATTTCTCCCTCGGCTCGAAGACATCAGAGCTCGAGGACAAAGGGGTCGACATGCATCTTCTCGAGGAGGCGTTCCACTCGGCCCATTACAGGAGGAGCCAACTATACGATGCCGTGAAGGACGCATACGTGCAGACCTTTCCGGGAGGCGCCGAGGTCCTGAGGAAGGTCAAGGACATCGAGAAGAGGGGGCGGTACACACGCAAAGAATAGCCTTCGTCACTAGCAACGACGGTAAATTCCGGGAGATCTCCCAACAGATGAAGGAGCACGGATATGAGATCGAGCACATCAAGACGACTTACCCAGAGATACAGACAGATACCCTCGAAGCAACGATCGTCCCAGGGCTGAACTGGCTGATGGAACGCTTCAATCGCCCGCTGTTCATAGACGACTCCGGCCTGTTCATAGATGCACTCAAGGGCTTCCCGGGCGTGTACTCGTCATATGTTTTCAAGACTGTCGGTTGTGATGGCATACTTAGGCTCATGGAAGACGTGAAGGACCGTTCTGCCAGGTTCGAGTGCTGCATCGGGTTCATCGCGCCAGGGAAAACGCCTCATATATCGAAAGGGCTCGCGAAAGGCTCGATTTCAGAGAAGAAGGCTGGAACTGGCGGTTTCGGATACGACCCAGTGTTCGTGCCGGAGGGCGACTCGAAGACATATGCGCAGATCGAGATCTCCGAGAAGAACAGGATATCTCACAGAGGGCGGGCGATCGAACAGTTCTTGAAGGACCTTCCCGGGCTGATGCCGTGAACGGAACAGAACTCTTTTAACGGGGTCTGCGTTAATCCGTCCTCAGAGCACACCATGGGGTAGTGGTCTAGCTTGGTATGATACGTGCTTTGGGAGCATGAGGTCATCGGTTCAAATCCGATCTACCCCACTTCTAGCCTTCTCGATTCTGCGAGAACGGAGGTTTTCGAGGAACATCTTTATCAGACTTATCCATTTAGCCTTAACGCTCTCGTTCATCAAACGGGAAGAAGAATCAGACAATGACGATATCCCCCAGAAGGACGGGCATCGAAGTCGTGGGCACTGCGCCATGGGACTCCCACTTCTGTGCATTTTATCATTCGAAAGAGGAACTGCTCTCCGTTGTCATCCCGTATCTGCGCGCTGGACTGGAGGACAACGAGGCCTGCGTGTGGGTCATCTCGGACGTTGTGACGATCCAGGAAGCCGAGATGGCTCTTGCGAGTCATTTCGGGGACTTCAAAGAACGGATGGACAAGGGACAAATTGAGATCCTGAAGGCGGCTGATTGGTATACTCCTGACGGAGTGTTCGAAGCAATGCGCGTCCTTGCCGCTTGGAAGGACAAGGCTCTCATGGCAAGGGAGAGAGGGTTCGACGGTATTCGGGCTACTGGGGACACTTCTTGGCTCCACGATGAGGGGTGGGGTAAGTTCGTCGAGTATGAATCGTTCATAGGAGACCAGATCCAAGGGCTTAACATGCTCGTCCTGTGCACGTATTCTCTGGACCTGTGGGAAGCGTATCAGGTCGTCGATGTCGTCAGCACTCATGAGTTCGCCCTGATCAAGGTGGCCAACCAGTGGAGGCAGATTGAGAACAGCGATCGGAGAAAAGCGATGGAGGACAAGCTGGCTGCCGAGGAGAAGTACAGGCGAGCGGTGGAGAACATACATGTCGCCGTATACTCGGCTCTTCCGGACGAGCACTCGACTTCCATCCTGCTGACCGACAAGGTCGAGCGCATTACTGGATACAGCTCAAAGGAGCTTCTTGACGATCCAGGCCTCTTTGGCAGGATTGTCCATGCTGACGACAGAGACTATGTATGGTCGAAGATCAAGGAACATCGGGAGATGAAGATCCCTCTTGACATCGAGTACAGGATTATCACCAAGTCAGGCGAGGTCAAATGGATCAAGGACGAGGCGACTCTCGTTTTCGATTCTGCTGGGAACATATCGAGGATCGATGGATTCATGGAGGACATCACTCAAATGAAACAGCTCATGAATGCCGTCGGAAGGAGCGAGGAGAGATTCAAACTTGCCCAGAAGGCTGCTAACATAGGCAGCTGGGATTGGGACATAACGACTGGGAAGCTGGCATGGTCTGACGAGATCGAACCCATGTTCGGTTTCAGTGTCGGCAAGTTTGACAAGACATATCAAGCGTTTCTCAATAGCGTTCATCCTGAGGACAGGTGCCATATCGAGGAGTCCGTCAGTGCGTGCGTCGAGAACGATGTGCCATACGATATCGAGCACAGAGTCATCTGGCCGGATGGATCAGTGCACTGGATGTCGGAGAAAGGAGGCGTCATCAGGGATCGATTCGGCAAGGCAGTGAGGATGCTGGGAGTCGTAATGGATATCACCCGGCAGAAACAAATCGAACAGGAGATCATCGAGCTTAACAATAACCTGCAGGACAGCCATGCCCAACTTGCGGCCGCGAACCTAGAACTAGAAGCCTTTGCTTATTCGGTCTCGCATGACCTGCGTGCCCCCCTAAGAAGGATAGATGGTTTCAGCGAGATCATCCTGCAGGACTATGCCAAAGATGTCAACAAGGATATGATGAACTACCTCGGACGGATTCGCGTATCCGTCAAGGACATGGACAGACTGATAGAGGGGATCCTTCGATTGTCTCGTCTCAGCCGGGCAGAGCTCTCCCCGATGAAGGTTGACCTCTCGGATCTCGCGAGGCGCGTGATTGCAAAACTGAAGGCTGCAGAATCTGACAGGAAGGTTGAAACCTCCGTGCAGGATGGAATGTCAGCGCGTGGTGATCCCGATCTTCTCGCCGTGGTGCTGGACAATCTCATTGGAAAATACGGAGGGCATTCCCAGGCCATGGGGATCAA
>CAZTFD010000152.1:0-4254 GCA_964612225.1 uncultured Thermoplasmata archaeon
GAGCCCGCCGAGGAGTCACTTATTGAAATCAGCGCCACCCCGGAGAAAGCAATCAGGATACCAATCACTGCGATTCTCTTGACGCGTTCTTTCAAGAGGAAATGGGAGACCGCCGCGACGAGAATCGGGTGGGAGGTCACGAGGATGACCGAGGTCGACACGAGAGTGAGCGTAAGAGAGACTATCCAGAGCCCGAAGTGGAATGTGAGGGCCAGGCCGCTCAACAGAACGAGCATGACCTCCCTTTTGTTGAACGATCTGATCCCCGAGAAACCTCCGGTCAGGTACATGAACGGCAAGAGCATCGCGCAGGCGAACGCAAGACGATATGCGGCAATCACGAACGGAGCGCTTTCGCTCCACCTGATGAATATCGAGGCGAACGAGACCGAGACCATGGCGACCGCGACGGCGAAGTAAGCTCTGGAGGTCTCGCTCGTCGGGGGCATGATGGTCGGGGTCCTGGATATCAGTAGATGGTGACGCCCTTAACGCCCTTGGCCTGACGAATCGCCGGTATCAATTCCACTGGCACCTGGCTCTCGGTCACGATGAAGAGTTTCGGCTCCTCCGATGTCATCGGATCGTCGACTATGGCCTGCCTTATGCTGATGTTGCCCTTTGACAGGATCTCAGCGACCGCGGAGATGATTCCTGGCTCGTGGGCGTTCATGGGCACGATTTCAATGGCACTCCATCCCATGGCCGATGCCGCGTTCTTGAGATGGTTCGTCGGAAGCAGCTGGGAGAAGAACCTCAACAGGGTAGGATCGCTCTTTATCGTCTCGATAGTCGACTTGACGACCCTCCTATCGACGCCAGCAGCTCGTGCAAGTGCTGAATCGGCTATCTGGACATCCCCACACAGCACCTGGTCCCTCTCGATGCGCAGCCCGTATTTGAGAAGGTACCGCGCGACTTTCGCCTGTGATGGGTACTTCTCGAAGTAGTTGGAGATCCTATCCCACATAATTATCGATGATTAGATGTGTACAGTAATAGATTAATATTGCGACCATTGTACGCCTTCGCACCGCCTGCCAGCAGCAATGGCTTTATATGTCCAGCACAATGGCGATTACATTGACAAAGAATAGCACGGCATGTATCTGGTGAGCATATGATTGGGAAAACTATCAGGCTGAGGCGGATCTTCGACCACGAGAGCGGCAAGACCGTCATAGTCCCCATGGACCACGGCATCTCAATGGGACCGGTCAAGGGGATTGCTGATATCGGGAATACAATCGACAAGATCGCGAAAGGCGGAGCCTCCGCGATCGTGATCCACAAGGGTCTTGTCCCGTACGCCGGTGAGTCCGTCGGCAGCAAGCTGGGCCTGATAGTCCACATCTCAGCGAGCACTTCGTTGTCCGCGGACCCCAACTACAAGAGACTCGTCGCCTCCGTCGCCGATGTGGTCACGCTTGGCGCGGATGCCGTCTCGATACACTGCAATATCGGCGGTGGAAAGGAAGATGAGATGATGGCGGACTTCGGCATGGTCGCCGACGAGTGCAGGGCCGTGGGATTGCCCCTTCTGGCCATGTGCTACCCGCGCGGCCCGAACGTCAAGAACCAGTTCGACCCCGAGGCCGTAGCCCACTGCGCTAGGCTGGCAGCCGAGCTTGGAGCCGACGTCGTCAAGACCAACTACACGGGCTCCATTGACTCTTTCAAGGAAGTCGTCAAAGGCACCCCCATACCAGTCGTGATCGCGGGCGGGCCCAAGATGAAATCCGATTTCGATCTTCTTACGATGGTCTGGGATGCCATGCAAGCAGGCGCCAAGGGCGTATCTATTGGCAGAAACGTCTTCCAGCACGAGGACGTGACGGGCATCACCAAGGCGCTAGGTAACATCGTTTTCGAAGGCATGCGGCCCAAGGAAAAGTATAGGCGGTGAATCCCTGATCGACCGCCAGATCTGGGTTGGCGCCCTATTCCAGCCCAGTAGTGATAGCAGGAAGAAGATTGTCCTCTCCGCGCTGGAGAACGGATTCGACACGGTCGTGCTCGACAAGCGAGACCTTGAGTTCACCTCTCTCGGCAGGTTCAGAGCGGTTACGCTAAGCGGGAACGATTTCATCGAGGACGGCAGGGTGATCGGAACACTCGTCGAACTCGAGGGCAAAGAGGATGAGCGCAAGGCAAAGAAGCTGGCGGAAAAGGACATCACGATAGTGATATCCGCGAAGAACTGGAAGGTCATTCCGCTCGAGAACCTGATCGTCCATTTCCAGGGTTCAGGCTCGAAGCTCATGATGCTCGCCCGGACGGCTCAGGAGGCGAAGCTCTTCTTCGAGACGATGGAGCGCGGAGCCGACGGTGTTCTCCTGGTCCCGGATAAGATGGAGGAGCTGGCAAAGCTCAGGAAACTGCTCGAGGACACCTCCCCAAGGCTCGATATGAGAGAGGGCAAGATAACCGCCCTGAGACAGCTGGGACTCGGGGACAGGGTGTGCATAGACACTTGCTCGATGCTACAGATAGGAGAAGGCATGCTAATTGGCAACCAATCCTCATGCTTGTTCCTCATACATTCTGAGACCATCGAATCGGAGTACGCAGCCTCAAGGCCGTTCAGGGTGAACGCCGGGCCGGTTCACGCTTACATCCTCATGCCAGACGGCAGCACGAGATACCTCTCGGAGCTGATGGGGGGCGATGAGGCCCTGGTAGTTGGCGCAGATGGTCACACGAGGAAGGTCGTGGTAGGCAGGACGAAGGTGGAGCGCAGGCCTCTGCTGCTGATCGAGGCGGATGTCAATGGCGAGAGATTCTCTACCATCGTCCAGAACGCCGAGACGATTCGAGTGCACTCGAAGGGGAGGATCGTATCCGTGTCAAAGCTAAAGCTCGGGGACCCGATTACGCTTAAGCTGGAGCGCGGCGGAAGGCATTTCGGGATGTATGTCAAGGAGACGATCCGGGAGAAGTGAATGACGCAGATCGTTGCCTCTCTGGTTGAGAGAGGCATCACCGGAGTTTCGGACTCATCAAGACTGGCATTCAAAGAGGGCGCTGACCTCGTGGAGTGCAGGTTAGACCATCTCAGTGGGCTAAGCAAGAAGACCGTTGCTGAAGCCAGGATGGCGATCCTAGGCCCAACGATCGCGACCCTGAGGTCGAAGGGTGAGGGAGGCAGATCAGGACTCTCAGGCGCACGCAGGGAGCAGATGCTCAGAACCGTTCTGGAATCTGATTTCGAGTATGTTGACCTCGAGCTCGATTCAGACAGGAAGCTGCTTAAGGAGATCAGACAAGAGGACTGGGACTTTGAAACGATTGTCTCCACTCATTTCACGAAGCCTGTCTCCAAACAGACTATCGTGAGGCACCTGAAGGAGGCCCATGCCATCGGTGACATCGCCAAAGTCGCAATGCCGTGCGAGCATGCGGATCATGCGCTGATGCTGGCCAGTATTGGCCTTAGCTTGTCGAGGAGAAGAATGAGATATGTGCTAATCGGCATGGGCGACCAGGGGCAACTGACCAGGGTATTTGCGGATACCATAGGCTCTGAACTAGTCTACTCATGTCTTCCTGGGCGAGAGGCTGCCCCCGGACAGCTCGAGGTGGCCTCCCAGAGCAAGCTGCTGCACGGCCAACGCACGGTCTTCGGGCTGATCGGACACCCGGTCTCGCATTCCGTTTCCAGACCAATGCAGGAAGCGGCGATGAAGGATCTGGGCATGACCGGAGCGTACCTTCCATTGGACTTCAAGCCGGGCACTCTCAACAGAAGGGCTTTGAACACGATCAGGGCCCTTGGCTTCAAGGGGCTCAATGTAACGATTCCGCACAAGGGCACAGCGTTTGACCTCTGCGATAGAACGGGAGAGTATGCCAAAGAGACCAGGGCGGTCAACACCATAAGATTCACAGAATCATCATTTGCCGGAGAAAACACAGATGTGAACGGGTTCTCTAGATTGATTGATGGAAAAACAAACATAACCAGGGACACGAAAACCCTCGTGATCGGAGCCGGAGGAGCTGCCCGTTCTATCGTGTATGTCCTTTCCCAGAGGGGCGCCAAGACCACCATCATCGACATTGACAAGAAACGAGCCCGCAGACTCGCTGCCACATTCGGTGCGAGGACAGCCCCCCTGAATAGGACGCTGAATCGCGGCGGACCTTTCGATCTTATCGTCAACTGTTCGCCCGTGGGCATGAAAGGGGTCCCCGGGAACCCTGTGAATCCAACAGTATTCGGTCCGGGCTCCGTTTTCATCGACATTATATTCA
>CAZTFD010000153.1:0-4229 GCA_964612225.1 uncultured Thermoplasmata archaeon
CTTCCAAAGCTTCTCTCGGCACACCCAGATCCCGCAGGCGTTGGGGTATTCCAAACTAAGAACGGAGTCGACTTACAATTTCATAGTTTGCTTGCTGGTGGCAATATTACCATAACAGATCTTGGTGATGAACTTCAAATTAATGCTACAGGGGGAGCAGGCTCATTATCAGATATCCATGACATTGGAAAGAGCCTCGTGGGGACGATCCTCGGAACTTCTGGATTCAAGGTGATCGATTTGGGAGTCGATGTCTCGACAGACCGTTTCGTCGAGGCTGTGAAGAAGGAGAA
Source organism: uncultured Thermoplasmata archaeon (assembly GCA_964612225.1). GTDB lineage: Archaea > Thermoplasmatota > Thermoplasmata > UBA10834 > UBA10834 > COMBO-56-21. The sequence goes on from CAZTFD010000153.1 coordinate 294, forward strand.
CCCCAGGATACTTGGCATGTCTGCGCTCATGACTACGACCATGGTGAACATGCCCGAGGTCATCTCCGCTCTTGCATCCAAAGGCCTGCGGAAGGACCTCGTTGTGATGGTCGGAGGCGCTCCGACGAGCAAGGAATGGGCAAAGGAAGTAGGGGCTGACGCTCACGCTGGAGATGCGGTCGAGGCTTCTGCCCAGGCCAAAGAGTTCGTGAAGGAGGGGTAACCAGATGCCTAGGATCGGATTCGACACCGAACGAAAGGTCAAACTGAGGGTAATGACCAAGGAGGAGGAGGACGCAATCCATTGGGCGAGCCTCAACATACTCTCAAAGACCGGGATGAAGATCTACAGCAAGTCCGCCCTCCAGACGCTCAAGGACAATGGCGTGGATGTTGATTTCAGCACGAAACTTGCCAAGATACCAGAGCACTTGGTCGCCGAAGGCCTCAAGAGATTCCCGAAGGCATTCGATCTCTGCGGGAGGATCAAGGACAATGATGTCAAACTGGATGGAAGGCATGTTTACTTTTCTACAGACGCGACAGGCGTTGCGACGTATGATTTGGAGACCGGGGAGAAGCGCGGCTCGACAAAGGACGACGTGAAGAAAGCTGCAATCATGTCAGACTTTCTCCCCGGAGTCGCTGTGTTCAATCCCTGTGTCACGCCGCTGGAGGTCCCTCCTCATACCCACACCCTTCATGAGCTCGACGCCGGCCTGAACAACACTGAGAAGCACGTGATGGTAGAGGCCGTGTTCATCGGCGCCGAAGCGGAAGTCGAGATCAAGATGGCATCCTTGGTGACGGGTGGAGAGAAGGAGCTCAAGAGGCGCCCCATAATCTCGTCCATCATGTGTTGCATCTTCCCCTTGACCCTCGATGGTGGCGCGATGGACGCGTCAATGGTTTTCGCGAGAGCAGGTGTGCCAGTTCATCTCATGAGCATGCCTCAGGCGGGGACGAGCGGACCGGCCACACTGGCTGGATGTCTGGCGATAAACAACGCCGAGATACTAGGAGCCAACACGGTCCTCCAGCTGGCATCTCCAGGGGCGCCGGTTCTATACAGCACAGTAGGTTCGCCGATGGATCTCAGAACAGGCGGCTACGGCGGAGGCGGCCGACCGGAGACAGCCCTGCTGAACGCTGGAGGCGTCCAGCTCGCCAAGCGGTATGGGATGCCATCCTCGCCAGGGTCCATGGGATCGATGGCGAAGATGATTGGCCCTCAGATAGGTCACGAGCACACGCTTGTGCCGCTGACGATGGCGCTCTCCGGAGGAGACCTCCTGAACGGCCTCGGCATGCTCGAAGGCTCCAAAGTGTTGTCGTTCGAGCAATTGATGATCGACCACGAGATCGCAACTGCGGTATTGAGGCTCATATCCGGATTCTCGGTCACCGATGAGACGCTTTCGCTGGAGATGATCGACCGTGTCGGCCCGAGAGGCAACTTCCTGCAGGAGCCGCACACGTTCAAGCACATGAGGGAGATTTGGGATCCAAGCCTGAGCGACCTGAGGCCGTACGATGTTTGGAAGAAGTCCGGTGCTGAGACTATGGAGCAGGTCGCGCGGAGAAAGGCAAAGGATATCCTGGCCAAGCACAAGCCGGCTCAACTCGATCAGGGAATAAGCAAGCAGCTGAGTGCGATCATCTCAGAAGTCGAGAAGAAGCCTTTCCAGATAGGCACGACAGAGAACTGGTGAGGGATCAACTTGGCGAAAGCCAGAGTGCAGATGCTGTCCCGGTCGGAATGCGAGGAGATTCAAGGCGCCTCCATAAGGATCCTTGAGAGATCGGGAGCAATTGTGAGGAGCGCCGAAGCCCTCGATTTGCTGAAAGGTGCAGGTGCCAAAGTGGTGGAGAAGGACATGCGTGTGTTCTTCACCGAGGCGATGACAAAGGAAGCGCTCAGGACTGCCCAACGCGCGATCGTCCTCGGCGCAAGGAACCCAAAGCACGACCTCAAGATGCCGAACGAGGGATTTCCATTCATCAGCACGGATGGGTTCGCGGTGCAGATCCGTGACAGCTCCACCGGTGAGAAGAGGTCTTCCACGAGGGAAGACCTCCGCAAATGGGCGACCCTCGCTGATGCTACCGAGAGCGTCGACCTACTCTGGCCTTCCGTTGGTGCCGCAGATATGCCACCTCATATCCAGCTCGTCGGAGGCCTTGGGACTTGTTATGAAAGCACTGAGAAGCATGTCCAGTATCAGGCATTCAGTGGCAAAGAAGCGAAGCTCGAGATAGAGATGGCACAGGCCGTTGCTGGGGGCGAGGGCGCGAACAGGAAGAGACCTCACTTCTCATCTATCCAGTGCATAGTGGCTCCGCTTCAGTACGATGAAGGTTCGACCGATGCGTTGATCGAGTTCGCCCGCGCTGGAATCCCGGTCGTCGCCATGAGTATGGTCTCTCCCGGCATCACAGGACCTACGACATTCGCTGGGAGCGTCGCTCTGGCCAATGCTGAGGTCCTCGGCTCCTTGGTGATCTCCCAGCTCGCTGAGTCCGGGGCTCCTCTGATCTATTGCTTCGTCTGTGCGCCTCTGGACATGAGATCCGGTGGCTTCGCAACGGGATCGCCAGAGTATGGAGTATTAAGCGTGGCCGGCGCCGAGATGGCAAGATACCACAAGCTTCCGTCGATGATGGGGGGCATGGGAACATCTGCCAAGTCTCCTGGCGTCCAGGTCGGGTTCGAGAAGGCTATTTCGACAATGCCAGTGGCTCTCGCCGGATGCGATCTAATGACTGGAGGCGGTGGGCTCTGCGATGCCAGCTTCATGTCGATGGAGCAAATGCTCATCGATTCACAGATCTGGGATGACATCAGAAGGTCGTGGCAGGGCATGGACGTGAACGAATCGGAGCTGGCTATGGACGTGATCGAGAAGATCGGCCCCAAGGGACAGTATCTGGCTCATCCTCACACATTCTCCAATTTCCGACGGCTTCACGTATCCAAGTTCAGCGACAGATCTAGCTACATGGCCTGGGAGGCCACCGGAAAGAAGGATATGGTCTCCACAGTTGGAGCTGAAGTGCAGAAGATCCTTTCCACGCACGAGGCGTCTCCTCTGTCCAGTGAAACGAGGAAGTCGCTCGGTCAGATCGAGGAGAGGGCAAAGAAGATCCTCGCTTGAACTCGACGAAGTCAAGACATCCAGATGGACTGCAATCGTCGTAGGAGAACACAGAAGAACTGATCTCGGGAGACTTTGTCTCAGTAGAGTCAGTCCTTGGACGTCGGCAGTTTCTTTCCAGGGTTCATGATATCGTCCGGATCCAGCGTTTTCTTGATCTTCCACATGGTATTCAAGGCCACATCTGAGAACTCATAGACGAGGTGGTCTCTGTGCTTCAATCCCACGCCAGTGCAGCTGGAGACCGATCCACCAAGAGATGTAGCTAGCCGGGCGACCTCATCAACAGCTCTAAGGTAGTCATCCCATCCTTGTTCCTTCGGGGGGATGTAAAATCTGCAGTAAGCCATTCTGTATCGACCGATGTCGATGCCAAACCGGTTCCCGGGCACTGGGTCCATTCCGTATCTCGGCATGATCTCGTCCCATATCTTCTCATAGAAGTCTCTGACCTTCTCTGCCGGAACATAGGCAGTCGTCTCATCTTCAAGCTCGAGCAGAGCTCGGTCCCCACACCATTGCATGGTGAACTCGCCGACCAACCTCGACGCAACACCCTTGCCGGCAAGGACACCTCCTGCCTCACGCACCATCTTTTCCACGAACCGGGTTTCGGCTTCCACCTCTCCCTTCGTCCCCTCGAAGGACACCCACAGAGCCGCACTCCTCCCAGAAGGCGCACCATAGGCAGTCGGGTCGGCAGGTTCGACGACCTCCGCCCCGACGAATATCACTCCTGATCCCATCAGACTGAGAGCCGCATCGTAAGCTTTCCAGATGT
>CAZTFD010000154.1:0-4226 GCA_964612225.1 uncultured Thermoplasmata archaeon
TACCTGGAATCGATTCCGAGTCACTCCTCGCGAGCACCCCGGAACTGGCCGCTTCGACGGGATCAGCGTGTCATGCCGATCGAAGGGAACCGTCCTCCGTGCTGACGGCTATGGGGGTGCCCGAGGAAACGGCTCTTGGAGCTCTCAGGTTGAGCCTCGGGAAGTGGTCGACCGAGAAGGAAGTAGATCGGGCTTCGAGGATGATTGGGGACGAGGCGGCAAGACTGGTCCGCTACCCTTTCAGACTCTGTGAAACCAATCCAACTCGAAAGAGGTGACTGAGGTGGCTTTCGCTTCACGCCAGATCGTCCTATGTCCGCAAAAAACAAAATATTGCCCAGACCGTATTCAAAGCCAAAGGTGTTGAAAATGGGAGAAGATGTCCTTATTGTGCTGAACGACGCCCCGTATGGAACAGAGAAGGCCTACAATGGGCTGCGACTCGCTATCGCCCTCCAGGCCAGAGACAACAAAGTGAATGTATTCCTGATGGCAGATGCCGTCTTCTGCAGCGTCCCCAATCAGGAGACTCCGAAAGGATACTATAACATAAATGAAATGCTCGGAAGAGTTCTGGCAAAGGGAGGCCGAGTGGCGGCTTGCGGAAGCTGCATGAAAGCGAGAGGGTTGAGCGTCGAAGGCCTCACCAAGGGCGTTGAGCAAGGCTCCATGGCGCTTCTTTCAGAATGGACCGAGAATTGCGGCAGAATCCATTCCTTCTGATGAGCGCGTCAGACATCGTACCAACGGCGCGATGATTTCGAGTCTTTCGGTTCTCATTCAGTTCGCGGTTTATCGAGGAAGCTTTTCCGAGATGCCCATTCCATGAGAGGAACCATCGAGGCCCTGACTTCTACTCCGTCCTCGGTGAGTGTGTACTCAACCCGTGGCGGCACCTCGGCAAAAACCTCTCTCACGACCAGACCTGATCTCTCAAGCTCCCTGAGTCTGTCACTTAGCGTCTTGGGGTTTATTCCGTCGAGTTTCTTCATGATCTCATTGAATCTGATTCTCTCGCGATTTCCTACCGTTGCGATAACCTGAGGTGCCCACTTCTTACTGACCACGCCCAAGATGCCCTCGACCGGGCATAGGCAAATCTCATTCTCTGACTCCTTTCTGCAACGAGCCTTGCTTACCCTTGACATAGTGACTTGCCTTTCCCTCACTAGCTGCAGGTCTATGGGCTTGGCAGTTCTAATACTTTATTATCTATATCTACTACAGAAGAGAAAGTATAGGAGAACACCAAATGTGCGAAGAATGCGAAACACTCGCGAAAGAGAAGGTGCGTGAACAAAAGATCGGATGCTCCTGTGGTTGCCTTGCCAACGGGACGCAGGTCCTGAATGGAGACAGAGTGAGAAGGCCAAAGAGCAATGAGGAACGATAGGGCCATGATCCGACTCCAATTCCCTGTTGATTGAGTTCGAGCCTTGACATTCCAGATCTTGAGGGGCTGGAACCTCATCCCATCTGCGATTTGAACATAAGCAGGCGAGGTCCATGGAACCCTGAAGGTTGGCGCATTGGGCCCGAAGGAGCCCAAACGTGTTCAAAGCCAGGGAATTGAAATCGGAATTCATTCAACCTGAAAATCTCCGCCTCTGAACCCGGAGATGATCATCAGGTCGGAACAAGGAGTGGGCCCAACCGGATTCGAACCGGTGAACTTCTGCGTGTCAAGCAGACGTCATAACCACTAGACCATGGGCCCTTGTGCGGCGAGATAAGTCGAGCCCGTCTATAACACTTTCTGTATGCATTGGGACTGGCCAGATGTCCAACATCGAGTTTATTGCCGTCCTCGTCCGTAACCTGTCGGAGAGGTATGAGCTCCAATGATGTGATAGTCTACGCGGGCGCCGGCTCTTCCCATTCGTGGACATGGTTAGCAGACCTTTTCGAATCGAAAGGGATCATCAACGCCCGGTTCCTAGACTCGAGGGCATTCATCGGATCTCTGTCTGATCGACCCATCGCCGTGATTCTTTCGGGAGGGGATGGGTTCGCAATAGGCTCCGTTCTCAGTGGCGAAGGGTTTTCACGGCTCGAAGAGTACATCGCTGGAGGCGGGATGTACGCTGGGATATGTGCTGGAGCGTACCTCCCTCTCCCCTCATCCCTAGAACCGTTCTCCCAGTTCAACATCTCATCGACGAGGATCGAGAACATCGACTGCAAGGTCATGCCAGTGCAGGACGTTCCTCCGCGGGTTGCAATCAGGTATGGCAGATGCTCCATCGTCCATCCGGTCAGGGGAGAGGTGGATCTTGATCATAATGGTACGGAACTCAAAGCACCGGTCTATGGAGGCCCTGTCTTCAAAGACCCACGGACGGACCGCGTCGTCCTGAGGTTCAAGGGTTTCACTCAGAAAACGGAATTCCAGTTGGGGGAGCAGTTCGCGAGAGATACAGTCCTGGGACGCCCTGCCGCGGTCAGATGCCGTCACGGAGACGGGGAATTGATGCTGTTCGGACCGCATCTTGAGCACCCTTCCTATCCTGAGGCGAACCGTCTATTTTTGGACCTGCTGAGGCTAGGCGGCTCCGGAACCTCAGAGTACGTCGTGGGTCATCTGCGACCCGGGCTCGCAAGATCGATAGCCGACCTGAAGGTGGCCATCGTCGGGCTCGAGAACCGCTCTTTCACTGTGGGCAGGAAACTCTGGGACGGAACAAGATACTTGGAGCTCGTTGCCGCGATCGAGAAGAGAGCATGGTCCGTGGACGAGACTCTTTCGCAAGTGCTTATGCGCGATCTCGATAAGGTTCGAGGAGAACTTGTGAGGGTCGACTTCGGAGCGGAGAGTGATGTCGATCAGACGACTCAGCTCTTAGTGGAATGCGCCCGGCGGTCCGTCGACAACCACTTCCGCAGACTGGTCGAAAGCAGATGAGTATATAGCCGTCCAGCATGATTCGAGCAGCGATGTCAGATGGCCGGTACCTGAAGGACAGGACGAGGCTCTATCTGCTCTTCTCCGGTGTTGTCATCGTCATCTCCGCGGTCATTCTGCTCCTGCCCTACGAGACGGTCTATGTCAGGGACGAAGCGTACCTCGACGTATTTCTTGTCACGATCGTTGTGTCCGTCGCCATATTCTTCCTCGGCACGCTCTACAACGTACTCATCTGGATGCATGGGAAGGGTCTGGAAGGCGCCCCCGAGGGCAGGCTGTTCAGGCTGCTGGTTAGGGCTGCCAGGCTCGTCCTGAGCAGAAGATTCGGTCGGATTGCAACGGTCTTTGCCAAGGACGCACTCTATCTTTCCAAGTTGAAGGACAGAAGCGCGACGAGGTGGGCCATGCATCTGCTCATCCTGGGCGGGTTCATCTCGATGTTCTTGCTCGACCTCGTCGTCACAATCTCATTGGATTTCCTGAAGTATCAGCCGATGATCGATGACACGGGCTGGGCCAAGCTTTGGCTAAGGGATTTCGGATTCGACTTCGTAGGACTCATCCTGTTCCTCGGACTGGTGATCGCCGCCGGTCGGAGGTTTATCATCAGGCCGAAGATTGTCCGGACGGAACTCCCGGATGCCGCGTCCATCCTCTTCCTGCTCGCAGTTGTGCTAGGCGGTTTCATCCTCGAAGGGGTGGGGATTGCGGGCGAGATTCGAGGACACCAGCTTGACAATGATTACTCGTTCCTCGGCTATGCGTTCTCCCTGGTCATGCCGGCCGACATCGGCAGATACTACGACCAGGCATGGCTCATCCACGGCGTCATGAGCGCCTTGCTGATCGCGTACATTCCGTTCAGCAAGCTGTTCCACATGATTGCCACGCCTGTCGCTATCGAAGCGGACAAGATGCTTTCGGAGGTGCGGTCGGCATGAGGAAGCTCGACATCTCCAAGCTCGATGTCCTCGCGCTTATGAGATACGATGCGTGCACGCGATGCGGCGAGTGCACGGCAACTTGCCCGACCGGAGGTGAGGCGCAGGACGTCGAACTCGTCACTCCTCGGGGCAAGATACTCAGGCTCAGGGAGTTCTACAAGAGCCAATATGGCATGAGGGCCAAGCTCCTGGGCCCGAAGGAGATATCAGAGGAGCGATTGAAGGAGCTCGCATCCAGAGCATATGAGTGCACAATTTGCGGACAGTGCAAGACCGTGTGTCCGGCGCATCTTGACACCATCGAGATGTGGGAGAACATGCGGGAGTTCCTGGTCGCCAACGGCCTTGCACCCCTTCCCGCTCATGAACAGATCGTC
>CAZTFD010000155.1:0-4107 GCA_964612225.1 uncultured Thermoplasmata archaeon
GGGAACTTGTTCGTGAGGGTACCTGGGTATTCGATCCATCCGAGGAGTTCTTTGTTGGGACCGACTATCAGCGTGTCGATGAAGTCGGCCTCCAACGTGTCCTCGGCGAGCCTTCGCCTCAGCTTGAGCAGGGCCGGACGGTTGACGACGATCTCGTCCTCCTTTGGGAGGGGGTTGTCCTCTTCCAGGTACACCCTGGTCAGCGGGCTGATCTCTCCCGCGATGTAGTTGTTGGTCATGTTGAAGTCTTCGTATTTGTACACCTTGGTGCTCTGCCGCTTCCAGGCATCATCGCGCATGCCGGTGTGTACCTCGTACCGATACTTCCCATCGGTCCTGGACTTCAGACCTATCATCACCCATCGAAGCCTGAACTGCTTCTGGATGATCTGGGTAGCCTCTTGGATCATGTCATGGAGCGATATCTGGGGCTTCTCAAAATGCTCCAGGAGGGTAGTGAACACCTCGAGGGACTTGAAGCTCACCTCGTTCCTAGCCTTCATGTAGTCGAATCGTAATTTTCGCTTCACCGTCTCGGGATCGACTGCCTGGAACATCGTTCTATGCGCTCCTCACTTCGTCTGGGACTTAAGCTTATTCGCGCCCTAATAAACGTTCTACTTGATAAGCCATTACCCCTCTAGAAATCGCTGTCGAGAACGCCTCACAATCACAGAATCTCATTGGATATGTGAAAAAACTAGAAATCCCCTGGCCGGAAGGCCAGGGGGTTGAACTGGTTTTGGTCTCACGGAACTGCCGCGTCCAGTATACCCGTCGACTCGGTCCACGCCCATTCTTGGACCTGCAGGTCCGCCTCGAACCACGGAATGAGCTGGTCGTTCCTGATCGACTTGAGTGCGCTAAGCGCATCCGAGCCTGACAGCGAGCCGTCCTTCAAGCCGAGATAGATCCAATGGACATCCACATAGGCCTGTTGCTGGTCGAAGTCGTCGCCCCAGTACATGAAGTCGTTCATCATGTTGTTGAAGGTGTCCAGATAAGATCCTCTGCTGAAGTACTTGCCCCATTCCATCGTGTAGACGGTTCCCAATGCGGTCATCGCATTGCCGATCCTTCCCCTGTTCAAGGCAGCGATTGCCGAGTCTATGCTGCCTATGTCGTGCGCGTGCTGGTCAGATCGCAGGAAGACGTCCCAGGAGCCCATCAGGCCGCCCTCTCCGAGGGTCCATGGCGTGATTATCCTCCTGGCATCGATCAGGGCCCGGTTGAGTGCGTTCGCCTTCTCCCAGATGACCGCCTTGTCCTCCGGTGTCTTCGCAGATGCGTACTGCGCGTTAAGGGACGCAGCGTACTTGTTCGCCGCCACAGCCTGAGTCCTAAGCGCGCTCAGGGCCGCGAGGTCCTTGTCGATGTTCTTCGCCTCGGATGGCACGGTCATCTTTTCTGACTTGAGGTAGCCTGCCGCCCAGTCCACCGTGTACTGGAACTCGATCGGTATCACAAGAGCGTTCGCCGACCTCATGCCCATCAGTGTGTAGAGCCTGAGGACCAGATCGAACGGCTCAGGATCCTGGAGAGGCATGTCGTCAATCTGGGTGTGGTAGTAGGGGTCGAATCCGTACGGCCACATCACCTGCACGGTCGAGCCTCCGCCCTTCGCGGCGAAGCTCCACGCGTCGGTCCATGACCATATCGGGTTGTAGAAGCCCACCTGGCCGCTCACGCCCAGGTCGGACAACGCCTTGTAGACGAATGAATTGAGCTCCCAGGTGTTCTCGACCCAGTACCTGCCGGAGGTCTTCTTGAAGCTGACGCCATCCATGTTCAGCTCCATCGCCAAGCCCTGCATTACCTCCGGGTGTGCCTGGACGAACTCGTACGATCCGACGAGCCAGTTGTACCAAGTCCCTTGCGGTCCTCCTTCCTCCTCAGCGCCGACGGAGCAGAAGATCATGGTCCTCTCGTTCACGAACGTTCCCGCTTCCCTTGCCTCTGAGAAGAGCCTCGCGAACTCCAGCATTGCCGCAATCGATGAGCTGTCGTCGTTGGCGCCCGACCACCAGCAGTCTATGTGGCCTGATATCACGACATATTCGTTCGGCCTCGTCGTGCCGATCAAGTAAGCAGCCACGTTGACCGACTCAGCGAACTTCTCGGACAACATGTCCACCCTTCCGTCCACCTTCAGGGTGACCGGACCGGCAGTCAAGAGATCCTTGATGTGCGCAGCGGAGATCGGCGATATCGACAGTATCGGTATGGGCCCGCCCACGGAATCCTGCTTTATCCCCTCGGGAAGGTCGGCCCCAGCGAAGTAACCATAGAACACGGCTGCTGAAGCGCCGTGCAGGCTGGCCTCGAACGCTGGTACGTTGTTCCATCCCTGGACGTTGTCGTCCCTGTGAATAAGGGCGATCGCACCGGCGAGGTCCCCGATCGCGTCAAATTCGTCCATCGTGCCGAGCCCGCAGTAGACGACCGGGGCGACCAGCGTCCTGCCACCGTTCTCGTTGCCGAACGAGTACATCTGGTGGTTCTCGTAGCCCCAGATCGAGTAGCTGTCGCCGTAGGTGGTCGTCTGGACATCCTCGTATCCGTTCGTCACGATCTTCATCGTGGAACCGTAGTGTGTCCAGCTGGCGACCGGGAAGGTCTCCATCACGACCTTGTCCATCGGCATGACGCTAAGCCGGTCATACACGTACTGCTGAGCGCTTCTCTCAGCCTCTGTCCCCGCGACCTTCTCTCCAAGGCCAGCGAGGTACGCTAGATCGTTCCAGGCCGCGGCGTAGTCCAGTCCGTCCAGGACCGCGACTTCCTCGTCGGTCAGGCCGGATGTGCTACCGGTGCCCGTCGAGGGCGCCCCGCCCCCGGACGGCGTGAGCGCCGTGGCCACGAACATGAGTCCTATCATTATTCCAACAATTGCTTTTCTCAGTTTCTCCCCCCAATCGACCCCGAGTCAGTAGCTCCCGGAGCCGCCCCCTGATAGGTCTTGGAAGGTTTAAGATTTCGCGTATCCCGAGGGGTGGTCAGTCCGACCGGAGAACCATCATGAGGATACCACCCCAGAAGACTACCCCGGCAATCACGCCCAGGACTGCCGCAATGACAAAGAACGCTCCCGCGTCGGAAACCCAACCACTATCGAACGAGGTGAAATCGGTGTTCGATACGTCATTTGCCAAGGAGATGTATCCGATGAAGTATGAGATAAGGGCAAATGCGCCTATCACCAGACCCAGGAACGGGACTAGGGCGACCCTCGGGACGATGCCGAGCAACTTCCCCTCGCCCACATTGAGGATTTGCGGCTGAATCTCGATCGGGGGAAGCACTTGCCTTGTGCCGCATTGCTCACAGAACATCGCCTTATTGACGTTCTCCATCCCGCAGTTGAAGCACCTCACTTCATTCCCTCAACGCCATATCATCTCCCAGATATATCGGGTTTTGCGGGCGGAGGGACTCGATACAGTTATCTTGGTGCATGGGTGTGCTCCTACTCGATGCTGATATCGGTCGTCGTGGGCACGCGCCCCGAGATAATCAAGATGGCGCCCGTGTACTTCGCGCTCAAGAAGGCGAAGCTGTTGCCCAGGCTCGTCCACTCGGGCCAGCACTACGACCACAAGATGTCAAAGGTGTTCTTGGAAGAGCTAGGACTTCCTGAGCCGGATTCGTTCCTGAGTGTGGGGTCAGGCTCTCCAGGCCAGCAGACTGGCGATGCCATCATCAAGTTCGAGAAGGAGTTCACGGAGCCGAAGCCGGACTGCGTGCTCGTGGAGGGCGACACCAACACGGTGCTCGCAGCCGCAATAGGCGCGATGAAGAAGCATGTCAAGGTGGGCCATGTGGAGGCTGGGCTCAGGAGCTACGACCTCAGGATGCCTGAGGAGCTGAACAGACGGCTCACCGATCATATTCACATCTGTCGCAACCCCCCCAACAACCGCGCCGCCTCCCGCTGCGTTAACCGATCTTCACTCCAACCAAAATATGCTTCCTCAAACCGCATCATCCGAGTCTCCTGTAACCACTGTGTCCGCTTCATCAGTCTACCTCCTCGGTGACTTCATAAGCCGGATGGTTTATGTGTTACAAACCCGGATAGTTTATTTGTTCTCTACACCGATTATCGCT
>CAZTFD010000156.1:0-4101 GCA_964612225.1 uncultured Thermoplasmata archaeon
GTGGGTCATGGGCGGAGATGTACATGCCACAGGGACAATCATGCTGATGGCACCATGAACATTCTCAGGTCTAGCGAAACCCTTTCCTGCCTTTCCTCCAGTATGGTCTTTTCCGAGCAAGGCCAGATCGGTGTCTGCTATCGCGCTTGTTGGATTTCTGATCTTCTCGAGTCTCTCCTCTCTTCTTACAGATCAGAGACATGCTCATGATGGTAATGCGCGTGTGTCCAGTACCGAACATAACGCACGGATGAATCCAACGGTTACCCCTATAAGCGCACAACGCCATGCCCTCCCGGGCGGGCCTGAAATGGGGATGCCGTGGTCGGCCCAAGGAGGGGATTGTAGAAGATGAGAAGACATTCTATCAGTGTGTGTGTGGTAGTCCTCGTCATGGCGATGTTCGTCGCCTCCGGCGTGGGCTTCGCCAAGAACGCTAGGGCCGCGGACGCGACCTGGACCTATGCGATATACATGGACGGGGACAACAACCTCGAGACCTATTGGGAAGGCACCAGCCTCCCGTTGCTGGAGGCAGTTCCCGCAAGCTCAAGCGTGAACATCGTGGCTTTCGTGGACCTGGGCAGCACTAGCGGCATGACCGTCCAGAAGATCTCGGGCACGACTGTGACCACGGTCCTGACTGCTCCGGAGATGAATATGGGTGACCCGGCGACCCTGACCTGGTGCATCAACCAGGCGGCGGCGCTGTTCCCGTCAACCTATCTTGCAGTCAGCATGTGGGACCATGGCTACGCGTGGAACTATGTCTGCCTCGATGACACCTCGGAGGACAGCCTGAGCATGCCCGAACTCCAGAACGCGATCGCGAACGCTGGGAAGATGGTGGACATCCTTGCCTTCGATTGCTGCAACATGGGGAACATCGAGGTTGCCTACCAAGTCTCCCTCACGAACCTGGTAAGCTACATGGTGGCCTCCGAGGAAACTGTCCCGGGGAACGGCTTTCCATACGACTTGATGCTGACGAAGCTCGTGGTCAACCCAGCAATGTCACCGAGGGTCTTCTCGATGGCCATGGTGGACGGTTGGGGCGAGTACTACGTCACGCAGAAGTGGGCGACTACCGTGAACCTCGCGTCGATAGATGTCGTCCAGCTGAAGGCTACGATATCGACCTTCTCGACCTGGTCTGCGGACATGTTGTCGTTGATGCCGGGGTATAGGACCGCCTACGCTACCGCGCTGAAGACCGCTTACTACATGTGGGCGACGCACTACTTCACGGACCTCTACGACTACTGCTACCACCTGAAGACGACGAGGGGGGTCAATGACGCGAAGCTGAAGGCCGATTCGACCACTCTTCAGAACGCGGTCCTCGGCTACTGCATAAAGGTCTGGGACGGAAAGAGGATGCTGGACTGCAAGGGGATTTCCCTGTATTGGGGTACAGGCGCCGAGTGGTCGAGTCATTCGGCAGACTACTTGCAGCTCGCCTTCGCGGTCGATACAGGCTGGGGAGCCTTCCTGACTGCCTACAACGCATAGCGGAAAACTCCATTCGGATGGGGGAGCGGCGGTGGTCCGCCCTCCTTCCTTGTTTCTTCTCGATTAGATATGGCCCCCTCGCGGACGTCATCGGCGGTCGTGGCCAATTTGCGCTGATATGCAATAAATGTTAAATACTTAAATACTAATTAACATTAATTGCAATGATGAATCACGAACTTGGTCTTTCCCCGAGAGAAATGGCGCTGCTGAGACGCCTCAGGGACGGAGAGCTGCCTAGAAAGGAGATCGCCAGAGCATTGGGCATGCCCCAACCCGAGCTCACTCGGCTGGTCAGATCGCTCGAGGCGAAGGGAATCCTTGTGGTCCGCTGGAGAGGGGTGTCCAGCTCATTAGGCTTCTCAGGAATGAAGCACGCCTCGATACTGAGAAGAATCCTCAACGAGTACGGTCACATGAGATTGGAAGAGATCCTGTCATTGGCATCTCTTCGTGTAATTGCCTCCCTCGCGACTAAGCCAGTATCCACAAGAAAGGAAATGTTGGCATCTTCGGGAGTATCGCCAAGGACCATTCAAACCGTACTTAGCAGATTCAAAGCGGTCGGCATTCTGCGCGTCCGTGGGCGGGGCAGCTACGAGTTGACAGACCGATTTGTGCCATTCGCGGATTTTGCCCGCGAGTTGATGTCGTTCTCCAATCAGAGGAAGGCATTAGCATTCTCCTCGGACTCGGTGGTTGTATGGGAACGGGGGAGCGAGTTCATCGTCAGGACGAGGGCTAAGAATGAGACTGAAGATTTCATGAAGACTGCTTTCTCAGCTTTTGATGGCTACGGAGTTCCAATTGTTCAGGACTGGCATTACTACTATCATCACCGTGGCAGCTGGCAGAGAACACCCGATGAAGTGTTACTGCATTCGCTACTGATAAGACCCCTCGGATCAAGAGAGGTAGAGGCAATTAGGATGCTCTGGAATCGGAAGACACTCGGGCGGAGAATGAGTCAACTGAGGGAGCAGGCGAGACAGTACGGAGTGGACGTCGAATTAGCGAGACTGATCGAGGCCTTCAAGGGGCAGAAGAAGAAACAGACGCCAGTCGTCTCTGCGTCTGGCACCTCGGTGGGATACTGAGGAGTGATGGTCGATGAAGAAGAAGATGCTATCCAGCAAGGATGATATTGAGGAATCGCTGACGAGGGTAGGCGCATCGCTCCCGCACGACGTAACCGCTTACCTCATAGGCGGTTGCGCGATGATTCTCTACAACGCGAAGGTCGCAACCAAGGACATCGACCTCGTCATGACGGCAGAGAAAGATGTTGAGGCGGTAGTGGCCGCACTTTCTGGAACTGGCTTCACCGAGGCAATGCCAGATGACGACACCTATTGTCGACTCGGGACGGCTACCATGATGCAAGATAGTAGGGGCACGCGCTTCGATATGTTCTTGGAGACAGTGTGCCGAAAACTCAGAATCACAGACCGGATGGTGAGTCGCTCCACCCGTCATGCTATCTACGGGAGACTCACGATCAACCTCGTTTCACCCGAAGATATCTTCCTCTTCAAGAGCGTGACCGAGAGAGCGGGAGACCTTGACGACATGGCTCTGCTCGCAGAGCGGGGTCTCGACTGGGAAGTGATTCTGAGCGAGTGTGTGTACCAGAGTAGGGACGTCATCCTGGAGGCGTTTCTTGCCATCAGGCTTCAGGAGCTTGAGGAGACGAAAGGCATTGTGTCCCCAATTAAGGCCACGCTTGAGACTTTAGTGGAGAAGAAACTGCAGAAGAAGAAAGGTGTACGGCATCGCGGCCAGACCTGAGTTCGAATTTGATCGAGAAGCCTCGTGATTCCCCCACTCCTAGAATTAGGAGGCCTTGCGACAGGACACCCGGCTGAGTTTGGTCCATGACAGCGCGGTTTCATCCGGTTTGCATTCCGCTGCATATGAACTCGAAAAAACCAAAGGACCAGAGCGGCCCCGAACTAAGGTTCTTCCCAGCCATCCACGTACGAAAGCTTACATAGGAAATGCGCTCTAATTATTTTCGAATAGACTGACAAGGATATTCACACTGACAGTCCGAATGGCACAAAAGAGGCGGTACTATTCACCCTGGCGTGTACGGAACACTCTGTCTATATGCACTATATCATGGACCTGGAACGCCCACTAGCATATCGAAATCAACGGGCATACACCTGTCTCACGTAAGCGGCACGCTCAAAGTACTCAGTTCATACGGGCTCGTAGAATGTGCCAACCCCAAGTCCCGGAAGAATCGCGTCTACAAGATTTGCCAAAAGGGAGTTCGGACGCTTAAAATCGAGATCCCCGTCCCCGAGCCTCGGGTCTAGGGTGGATTCCATCTCAAGGCAAGGAATTCTTTTCTTTGCCGGTTCACATCCCCCTACATGCAAACCGCGGACCCTAGACAGCCAAGAAGGCTCCTAGCGGGTCCCTGAGCGATTCCCTGCCCCAATGTATCGTGAATGCTCCTTCAGGTATCTCCTGACGAACCACTGGATGAAGACTCTTTCTGTGTTCTTGGATTGAGACCTCTCCAATGCATTGTAGTAGCTTCTCCGATCCGCGTAGGAGATGTCGAGGAGCGGGTATCCG
>CAZTFD010000157.1:0-4086 GCA_964612225.1 uncultured Thermoplasmata archaeon
TGTTGGCCCCGCCAATGCTGAGCACGGTGAACTCGCCAGGAGGTGGTGAGGTGGCGAGTATCTCACCCAGGTGGAACACGTCAGCTCCGACAAGCGTCCCGATGACACCACAGAAGTACGCTAGGGAAGCCGCCTTCCTGATATCGATCCAGAAGACTGACAGCGAATACAAGCCGGCCGCAGCTGCAGGAGCGAACGCGAATTCTAGGTCGGCCACGATGCCGACGCCAGCCTCCGCTCTTGTGATGAAATATGTGACGTATGCGACAATCACGATGCCTATGACGCCCTCGGCAATGCCGACCCGCTTGGACCGCAAAAGGACATAGCAGACAATTAGAGGGATCATTCCTCCGCCCAAGCTGATCCCTATCCACCAGTCGGCGTAGGGGAAGAGCGGTATGGTTATCCATCCCAGGAGCAGCGTCAGCGTGAGTATCGCGCTGGCCTCTCCCTTCGTGAAACCTATCCGCTCGAGGACCCTTTCAATGGTCGTGACGTATAGGTAGAACAGCAACAGGACTAACCCTATCACGAGCAGTACTAGAAACGCCGAGGTCAGTTCCTGCGCCATTTCACATCTGTAACCACAGAGAGCCGATAAAACTCTATTCCCTATCTATCGGTTCTGACGGTCTTTTGCATTGATCTCGGGACCATGCAATCTAGCATGGACAGGCGCAAGGAGAGCGTTTCTAAGACCCATTCGGCGTCTCGGTCTCCGAAGTACAGGAGGTGCGACTCGCACGCACAGTCAGAAGAACCAAAACCCTTCACCAGAGTCCTCGCACCTTCGCACTGGAGGAGTGAGCGGACGACATCGCACTCGACTTGTTTGGTCTCGCAGGGAATGGCCACCGTGGACAGTATCTCCGCCTTCTCGAGGAAGTAGTCGATGTGCCACTTCATCTTCTTCCTCGAGGATTTGTGTCTCCGGACCCTGCTTTCCATGCCCTTCAAGGCCGAACCCACGTATACGTATAGGCCTGCAGGAAAGACTTGCGTCCCCAAAGCTCCGATGGAAATCCTTGTCTTTGTCGGCAGGAGCGCGATCAGGCAGTACGTACCCTTCATGCGACCTGGGAACGCCTCAGAGCGATTTACATCCTCTCACAATGACGTTAAGCTGCGAGCTATCTCGAAAACCCATATATCGTTGGATGCCATGTCGAAACACAGGATACCGCTCGGGATGGGACATGGTAGATGCTGTTTCACTGGCGTTCATACCTATCGTCGCCGTAGGATTCATCGTTCTGAATCAAGGCGCCAAATTCATCACTGACAATGCAGTGGCAGTGTCCAGGAATTTCGGCATCAGCAGGTTTGTCATTGGCATGCTGGTAGTCTCGACTCTTGCAGCGATGCCTGAAGTGATCGTTTCATTGCTTGCTCTCGAGGAGGGCGGCAAGTACATAGCACTCGGGAACGCCCTCTCATCCAACGTGGTCACGATCGCTTTCGTCATTGGCCTGACGGCCATCATGGTCCCATTGAAGGTGACCAGGGAGATCGTCATGCGGGACGCGGTGTTCCTGATGACGGTCACCATAGTAGCGTCCGTTCTTCTGCTGGACGGGGCTCTCAGTTTCTTCGAGGGAGTGGTTCTCATGATGCTCTTCGTGCCTTACACGATGAACCTTCTCCTTGTCAAGCGGGTCTCTGACCCTAAGGTGTTGGAGGAAACCATGGAAGAGGCCACGATCCAGCTGGAACTTATGGGTCAGCTCTTTGGGAAGAAGGTCGCGATCAGGGCGGGCTTCCAGTGGCTGGTGCTTGGCATCCTGTGGACTGTCTTGGGCGCCGAACTGGTCGTAAGAGGAATCCTCAGGATGACCAGCGACTTCAGTCTTGACCCATGGCTCGTCGGCATAACACTGGTCGCTCTCGGCACCACTCTTCCTGACATTGCCGCCTCCTATCACGCCGGAAGGAGAGGATATGGCGACCTCGCGCTAGGAGAGGGGATCGGGGCCAGCATTGTCACCATGCTGCTGACGCTGGGACTCATGGGCATAGTCAAACCCTTCGATTTCGGGAGCGCGGAGATACTTCCAATGATATTGGTGCTAAACCTGTCGACGTTCCTCTTACTGTTGTTCATGATTAGAGGCATGAAGATATCTCAGCTGGGCGGAGTGGTCCTATTGAGCACCTACTTCGGGATGGTGCTGTCAGTCGTGTTCCTCGCCATCCTGTGACGGGCCCTCTCCAACGACCTTATCTAGGGTGATTGGCATTCACATTCCATCGTTCGGAGGCTGGCGCATTTGAACAAGCAGCTCATCACGGGCCTTGAGCCTGGCGAGGTTGAGAAGTACGTATTCCTGAGCGGCGAGCCCGAGAGGGTACCGAAGATCGCATCGATGCTCTCGGGGTCCAAGAAGATCAGGCAATACAGGGAATACACGGTGTTCAGCGGACAGGTAGACGGCACTCCTGTCACCATCGCTTCCACTGGCATAGGTGGCCCCTCGACCGCGATCCTCCTCGAAGAGATGGCGAATCTAGGTGCGGAGGCATTCATCAGGATGGGCACGAGCGGAGGCATAGCAGACGGGCTGGAGAAGGGGGACTTCATCGTTGCCACGGGCGCAGTACGATTGGACGGGACGAGCAAGAGCTATGCGTGGCCCGAGTACCCTGCTGTCGCTGACCACGAGATCGTGCTCGCGCTGATCGACAGCGCTATAAGGTCCAGATCCAGGTTCGATGTCGGCATAAGCCTGACGGTGGACGGGTTCTACAGCGAGAACAAGGTCCTTAAGGACGGCAAGATAGCTCCCATGTCCCAGTCAGGCTACATGCCCTCGTTCATGGTAGACAGACTTGCTGACGCGAAGAAGATGAAGGTGAAGAACATCGAGATGGAGAACGCCACCATATTCACCCTTTGCTCGTTGTTCGGCCTCAGAGCAGGGGCGATATGCACGGTCTCGGATGTCGTGCCCTGGCACCCCACCGAGAAGGTGATAGACTTCGAGCAGAACATGTCCGATTGCATCAAAGTCGGAGTCGAAGGAATGAGGACGATCATCTCGTGGGACAAGAAGAAGAAAGGCTCGAAGTTCTGGACCCCGTCGCTCTGAGATTCTACTTCTGACTTGACTTGCCCTTCTTGGGCTTGGCGGGTTGTCCATGCGTGGCTTCGGCCTGAGCGAAGGACTCTGGCCACGGGACCGTGTGTATGCTCGGAGAACCTTCTCGGTCGCGGAAGTACTGTTGGTAGAACTCCTCGGCTAGATTGGGAACGACTGGCGATACGAGCTTCAGAAGGCCCAATCCGACCGACCACATCGTGTACCATCCGGCCTCGTCCTTGGAGTCCAACCTCTTGCCTTCCTTGGCCAGGTACTCTGCGGACACGTCATCTCTTATGAACTCCTCGACCACCTTGAGGGCGTCAACCGCCTTGCCCTCCTGGATCAATCCGTCGACTGACGAACGCAGCTTGACGAATGAATCAAGAAGATGTTTGTCAGATTCGTGCAAGACCATGAGCTCTGTCAGTGGCTTCACCTTGATCCGCTTGGTCACATACTCCTCGAGGCTCCAGAGCTGCTTCCAGAGCCTCGTCTCCTGGCGCCTTAGGTCGAGGAGGGATCTGGCATCATTGTACTCGCGGGTCTGCATCGCCGTCGCGACATTCCTGATCGAGTCCTGTATCGCATCAATCTGCACGCCGCTCCTGCCCAGCACGGGGGTGAGCCTGAGAACGTCCTTGATGTATCCAGTAAGATGACCATGCCATTCGAGCCTGTCCTCAAGCAAGTCCTTGGCCATCATCATATTCGTCATGGCCTGGTCGAACCTGCCCTCCTTATACGTGTCTATCGAATCGGTGACGAGCTCCTCCACATCCTGGCAGAAGACATCCGTCTTGCGCGCCTGCATGATGAGATTCTCGGTCTGACGATAGTACGACAACAGGTTCACGCTGTTGAAGTTCCTCTCCTCAAGGATCGCCGCGGCAGTGGACGCGATGGGAGGATGTCTGCTGAACATGCATTCGACCAAAGCCAGCTCGCCCAGCTCAGATTGCGTGAGTCTTGCGAGGCTTGCCCTTACCTGCTTCCTGACTTTGGG
>CAZTFD010000158.1:0-4073 GCA_964612225.1 uncultured Thermoplasmata archaeon
GGTGTTCACAGTCCGACCGCGATTTCTGTACCCCTGTTTGCATCCTGCACCATTTGAACCTCGTTCCAGACGGATCCACAATCTTCGCTGACCCTGCCACAACCCTTTCACACTGAGTGTATAATGGAATCCGCATGGCAATTCCCATCGAGCTCGTGGTCGATGTGAGCGGCACCCCTGGGAATACCACATACTTCGGCATGGTCAGTTTCAACAGGCACACGAAGGATTCGATTTTGAATGATTTCTTCGCGCATCACCCGAACCTCCGAAGAACCAAGGGTAGATCTCTGACGCTGCAAGATTGCCTGAAGGTGATAGACGCATTGAACCAGAATGATGTTCGAATGGTCTCCATGAGATTCACAGCAAATGATTGGAGCTACCACAGAAACCAGTGGCGGGGGAGACACGAAATCGATGAACGCATATGTGCTGCAATCTACTACAACATGGCTCGGGTAGTCTGCCGAAGCAACTGCCGTTATGACCTCACCAGTTGTGTAGAGAGTCAACTCGGAGACATCAAACGTGTATTCCACCACTGCAAGAGGCTTGCAGCGCTGCGCAATATAGAATTCGAGTTCTATCAATCCACGGATTCAATGAACAGAAGCATCAGGATCGCGGATTTCATCGCCTATTCCGGAAGGGTCTTGAGGCCTCTGGACGTTGGCCCGTTCAAACACTACAAGACACTCACTTCATCATCGACGCTTGAGCGCAACATGAGATTCCTGTTCTCATAAAAACCCATCATCTCCCATGGAGGTACCCTTTCACTTCGCGGCAGAATCTCATTCCTACACGCCGCTACTTCGGGCATCCTCCGTGGGATCCGTTCGTGAGGTGAGAGATGGCAGAACCTGAAGTCCTCCAATCTTCCCTCTGGTAAGCACATTGCATTCTTCCTTATATGAACTTGCCCGAAGCTGCAGGACCGTGTTGCGCAGATATGTGCATAGATGAGTATTCGCCCGCTTCTGCCGGGAGCCAGCCAAGCTCTTCATAGAACGAACGCCAGAATGATCTGCATGCACTACGCTGCAAACCCGATATTCTACCTGCACAATCGGTGCGAGGGCTACCCTTTGTCTCTGCAAGAATGACTTCGAGACTGCAATCTTCAAATCAGCAAGAATATCCTCGTGGAGGAAGCCTTATCTCGCTGCAAACCTTGGTTCATACTAGGTGGGTCGATGGAAGGACTGACTCGGACACGATTGAAAGGCGCCTCCGACCTCTTGAGCGGTTGGCCGGAGAGGACAAACCGCGCGCTGATAGCGATTGTGGTCTTGGCGCTGTTGCTTGGAGTACCGATCCTGTCAATGACCGTTCTATCAGTGCACAAGGACCGACAGACCATCACTATCGAGCCTGGGTCGTATTATTCCATCCACTTCGGATTCTATGGATTCGGCAAGATCGAAATCACGCGCTCAGGGATCTCGGGTTCAGATTTCTACATGGTTGAACTGGACAGGATCAATTTCTATCGATTTGTGGCTGGGAAGCCATATCAGTACACCTCGTACGGAATCATGGGATTCGGAAATAGCGGATCCTCTTCCGAGGCGGGATTCATCTGGGACAAGTATTTAGTGCTAGTGAACGACGGACCTTCAACTGCAAGCGCCGAACTCGAAGTGGACGGAAGGGCGTACATGAGCATGCTTCCGACTGCAGCCATATTTGTGACGGTTTCTGCCGTGAGCTACTGGCTGGGCAGACAGACGGACAAGAAGGCACACCTGGACATGACCGACCCACTTGTGATGGCTCGCAGGCCCGTGCGAAGGAAGGCGTTGAAGACCATCACGGCGCTCTCGCTGCTCCCCATTGGGATCATGCTGGGAATCGCTGCCGCAATACCGACAGACTTCCCGTTGGGCTCAGCCGGGGAGGTAGGGGGATTCTTCGTAGGGATGTTCGTCACGGTCATCGTCTCCTTCCAGCTCCGATTCAGACTGATGAAGGTCCGAACCGCACCAGCACAGCTCCTTGCGGACCTCGCATATCGTCTTCGAGTCTCTGGGTACAGAGTCACCCAGGAGGGCAGTCGCCTGAATGTGCGAATGTCGTCCACATCTGCTGTTCATATCACAACTAGACGGGTATCGGACGGAACATGGGTACTGTACAAAACGAGCGCGACACCATCTGGATTCAGCATCATCATAGTCCTCACGTTCATCGGTCTTGGCCTGCCGCTCGCGCTTGCTCTCTCTCTGTTCATGCTCTACAGGACTTCTTCTTTCGCAAGCACGAGGGTTCTGCCAAGGCTCTCACAGCTCCCCATACCCCATGAACAAGAGATCAAGGTTGATACGCGGATGATTATAATCGAAAGCCTGTCGGAAGGGCGGAGGCTGGCATCTGAAGCATACGAATCTGCAAGGTCGAACTACCAGGACTCGGTCATCATCATGACAGTCGTTGGAATGGTCCTGTCAGTCATCCTGGGAATCCTGACCTTCATCCTGGTAGATTCTGAGGACCGTGACCGCATCGCGCTTGCGGTCGGGGTCCTGTCTATGGTGGCCTTCTCTGCTATCTCTTGGTTCTTGCTTGCGGCGAAATCGAAGCCCCAAATCTCTGAGTTCAAGACTTGGGCGGCCAAGTTGGACTCTGCGCTCTCGCGCGAGGTCGCCGGTCAGAACCCATCAGACAGCGACCCCAGCTCGTTCGAATTGATCGCAGACTCCTTCAAAGAGATGCCGAAATGGTTGAAGGCTAGAAGACGGGCAGGGGGTTTCAGGCAGCCCTTCTTCTGGTTGCTCATATTCTTCCTCTCGTATGGCGCCTTCGAGGCTGGCCTGACGGGACTTTCGTGGTGGTTTGCGGGGCAGCGACTTATCGGAACCGTGGCCATCGTAGTCTGTGTTGTGCTAGTTCTGTGCACAGTGTTCTCGAACCGGAACTGGAAGAGGCGATTGGATCAGGAGCTGGAGAAGACACTCTCTGGGTGGAACGAGAGGTTCGATGCTCTTCGAACAGAGATGGAGAGGCTCCTCGTAGGAGAGTGACCCATGGCGACTACTCAGCTTCTGGACCGGCCCGACCTGTACATAGTCGCCCGAATTCTTGAACGACTGTGGAGAGAAGAACAACCGATGCTGAAGACCCGCCTCCAAACGGCCTCGAACGTCAACTACGACGTCTTCAGGAGATACACGTTATGGATGGCCGACCGCGGGCTCATCGCGGTGGAGACCTCGAACGACGGGCACGAACGTCTGCGCCTCACGCCGAAAGGTGAGGAGGCCTACAAGAAGCTAGTGCAATGGATCAACGAGGTCATACACGATAAGATGCCTTCGTGACGACGAGGGCTCGGGACCGAACCTGTTTCTCGGAGAAGGCGGATCGGGGGTAATGACGACATTCCAGATCATGGCCGTGTTCAAGCCACAATTGGAGACTCGGTTCATGTCTGGCTCTCTGCGCTGGTTTGCGTCCTGAACCCAGCAAACCTCATCGCACTAGAATACTCATGCATGCTTCTCTTGGCAAATGCATGGATTGTACTCGGACTCAAGCCCTGTTCCATCCCCTCTCTATGGTCTTGTTACGCATGTCGGTTCTGGCGCACTGACCTACGAGATGACAACCTCCAAGTACAACATATGTTGATGCCGGTTCTTGACCTGAGTCAGGTCGGGGGAGGAAGGCGAGCGATGACACCAAAGTTGAGAGTCGATGGGAGAAGGCCGCTGTCCGCGATGATAATCAAGAGAGGACCTGTTTCTAGACAGCCGACCGCGGGTCCTTGGAGGAAGCTCGTGGCCATGGCGATAGTCGGGATCATGGTCGTGACCGGGTTCGCGGTCTTTGGACAGGCCGTTCACAAGAGCACGCTTGGACCGGCTGCGGAGGAACAACCTGAACCGGCGAAGATTCTGGCTGGAAGCAGGGAAGTGACCTATACGGTCGACCACATGTTCGAGCTGTACGAGAAGTCGCACGACCCCGCTGACCTCGGCAGATGGAACGGGACCATGGGTCTGAACGGGTGGTGGCCGTATAGGGAAACCCTCTACCAGGAGTACCGGGCCCGGACGTCGTATCCATAC
>CAZTFD010000159.1:0-4045 GCA_964612225.1 uncultured Thermoplasmata archaeon
TCGATGCCTTTGCCGAGTTTGAACTCCTCGTTGAGAGCGGCGGCGATAGCGGCGGAGCTCGCCCCGGATGCCCCGACACCGCTTGCGGCGATCAAATCCCCTCCGAGCTCGATGCTGACCTTCTCCCCCTCGAGTCCCATGACCCTAAGAATCCTCTGGATAGAATCGGACTGCTGGTCACGCTTCTCTTTCTTGTATCCGGGCGTCTCCGGCCTATTGTCCTGAAGCGAGAATTCCCTGGCCTGCTTCACCACAGCAACGGTCCTGGCCTCGATTGCCGTAGCGATCGCTGGAAGTCCGTAGACGACGAAGTGCTCGCCGAACAGTATCAGCTTGCCTGGGGCGGATGCCTTTGCCACGACCCATGAACCGAGTAATCTGGATATTATCGTTTCGTAATGACAGAATAAGACTTGAGAACGGACGGAAGACCATTGTTAGGCGCATTCAGGGGCATACTCATGGTTTCCAACTCGGGAACAGAAGGATTCTACTAGGTCTCCAGAGAGGAGAGGCTGAAGCTTATTGCGGATATCCTTGTCTAAACGTTTATGGCTGGCATGACACATTCAGCAGCCGGGGCGTCAATGACGGTCAGAAACAGACTCCAGATTGTCGAGTTCGGGCTTATTGGAGGTCTGGTGGGAACGTTCCTGATGGATGCTGTGATGATTGCCACCTTCCTCCTAGTTGGCGAGAAGGCGGACATATTCTTCTCAGCAGTGGGTGAGAGACTCGGTGGAGACGCGCTCATTGGTGTCGCCGTTCATATGTGCATCGGCACGACTGGAGGGTTCATCTTCTGCCTCCTCGTCATCAGCTTCAAGGCTCTCGATATTTCAATCGTGCGGAGAGGAGTGATGCTCGGTCTTGCCGCAGGAGCGATCACTGTTCCGCTTGGATGCATCCCACTTGCGATCTGGCTAGGGCAGCCCGTCCTCGACGTGATCGCGTTCTCAATTATGCCCCACCTAGTCTGGGGGACCTTCCTCGGATGGACTGTCGCCTTTGGAACGCTCTCATCGGGTCCACGTATCCAGCCCGCTCCTGTCTGAGTTCAAGGTTCTACCTGGCAGCTCCTTAGCAGCGTCGGCGTTGTGATGTTCAGCCTCTTCTGGGAAAAACCATTGCGGAGAAGGCAGAACTCGCGTCGGGGGTAGAGGCTTCGAGAGCAGGATTTGCCGCAACGCCTGCATGTTGCGCGAGGAGCCACAATTTAATACGAAGATTCGGAAGTTGTGGTAACAGAACGTCGCATTCAGCACGCGCGTCGGAGGATCGAGGACTTGTCTTACTCTTGTTTTGGCTCTTCCTTGCTCTTGTCCTTCGATCTCCTGCTGTTCGCAACTGACCAACCCAATGCAATCATCGAGACTGCGAGTGCAGCAAGTCCTAGCGCGAGAGCGGCGACCCCAAGATCGTTCCCATCTTCGGTCTGCGCGGGCTGCGACTGGTCCTGGCGCAACTCATCCAATGCCCTGAGCAGTCGGTCTTCTGCCTTGATCAGCTCAAGGTCGTGGTTTGCTTCTGCGTAGCCGTACCAGTGTGCATAATCGGGGCTGAAATGGTACGCTCCCTTCCAGGCGGTAACGTCGTGATACTTGTACATCTTGAAGAAGAGCGTCTCGATGCCGGATGTGTTGGAATACAGCTGCTGTCCCATTAGAGTGAGGTTGAATCCTGTCACAGGGTTGGCGGTCCTGTTCGCAGGCATCGGGTCGAGCAGTCCATCGTTGTAGAGGTCGATGAGTATTCTCCGCGCCTCGCCAACTAGGGCATCAGTCTCATTCTTCACTGCATCGGCTTCGGAGAGTGCTTGGGCTGCGAAAGCGCTCGAGTGGCATTCCTGACAGACACCAATCATATCGGTCCGCTTCTCAGCAAAGACCGTGGTCGAGACATTGCCCATTGGAAACGGCTGGACGGAACCTGATATCGTCGAGCCGCTGGATGTGCCGCCTATCGAGATCCCGAAACCGACGTTGTGCGTGCCCTCCGGCATGTGGCAGGTCGTGCAGACCGGGGCCGTGAACGTTGTCGAATCCGACCAATTCCAACCATCGTTCTCCAGAGTGTACATGACGCCGTGCTTCGAACTGAGATAAGCTTCGATCTGAGGATGGTCCGGCCCCATATGACAAGTGCCACAGCTCTCAGGCTTCCTTGCCTCCGCCTTGCTGAATGTGTGCCTCGTGTGACACGAATCGCACTTCCCGATGCTGCCATCAGGACTGATCTGGCCTATGTTGTGACATCCTTCGCACATAGGACCTCTGATCTCCAGGGGTAGGTCGATGTACCTTGATGTGTCCTCCATCTTGGTCCAGCCCATCGCATGCTTGCTCTGGTAGAACTGCTCGACCTGATCAGGATGGCAACCGCTGCAGTCATCCGGACTCGGTCTGAAAGTGATCGTGTATCCATTGTGCAAGACTGCATCCGCTTCGCCTGTCTCGGCCAAGTGGCAGCTTGTGCAGTTCACGTAGCCACTCTGACCCATCTCGCTGCTGATGAAGTCCTCGACGATGAACGGTGTGACGCTATTGTGGCAGTTCCGACAAGAGGAATCGTTCGGCGCGTCCATCACCTCAGCTGCGGTGTCTGAGGAGTCGTTAGAATTCCAGAGGACAAGTAGGGACACACCCGCCACGAAACCGAGGACTGCATACAATCTCCAGCGGGACATAAAGTCACAACCCCTCGAAGGCATTACTACTGACGGCAGGTAACGTTCCCGCCGATATTAAAACCTCATCAGTCGTCGAACCGCAAAGCTTTACGGTCGTTCTGTCCAATAGAGGAAGGGTACGGGTATGGACACGAGAAGCCGCTACATCATCATCGCACTCATGTCCGCGCTCGTGGTCGCATTCGAGTCCGTCGCCATCGAGGGTGCTCTTAACATCGCTGACATCGACATCTTGCTGGTCTCCTCATTGCCCACCATCGTTGGTGGCCTCATCCTGATGAGCATCTTCCCAAGAGGCACCGTTGCCTTCACGCAATCGTTGGGGAGGCACGGCTGGCTCATCATGCTGGGCCTCTGCGCTTTCGCAGCAGCTGGAGTGCTTCTGTGGTTCGACGCTGTCGGCAAGATAGGGGCTAGCAAGGAGGCGATCCTTGGCGGAGGCTCTTCTGAGGTCCTTTTTGTCGTCATCCTATCCGCGGTGTTCCTCTCGGAGCGTCTTAGTCTCATGGAGGGCATCGGGAGCTTACTGGTGATCCTCGGGGTCCTGGTCGTCCTGACCAATATCGATTCCGTCGGGCTCACACTCGGCCTGGGCGAGATAGAGGCAATCGTCAGCTCCTTACTGCTGGGGATCTCGGTCGTCATGACCACATCGCTCCTGAAGACACACGATCTGACACCCCTCTCAGGCATAGAGCTGTTCGTCACTGGCATCATCGTGTTAGTTTTCGGGGTCGCGGCCGGCCTTATTGTCCTTCCGGAACCATCAGCATGGATCATACTCGTCTTGTTGGGCTTGTTCCCCGCGGTAGGGCTCCTCGCGTACAACGCTCCCCTTCCGAAGATCGGGGCGTCGCTCACGTCCGTGTTGTTCTCACTCACTGGCATTATGACTGTGGGCGTCCAGCTGCTGATACTCTTCGTCGTTCCAGACGCGGACATAAAGCTGCCCCAGAGCGTGGCGTTGGCGATCATAGGTGGGTCGATAGCCTTCGTCGGAGTCTACTTGCTCAACAAGAAGGGAGCAAACGAAAAGAGACAGATTGGTCCGCGTTTGACCTGAGGAGCGCTGAGGGGGAGATTTGAACTCCCGAGGTACGTGGTACCACCAGCTCTCAAGGCTGGCGCCTTAAACCGAGCTTAGCCACCTCAGCAGATGCGTGATGAATGTCCTCGTCAGGGTATCAGGACAAGGGGCGATATGACAGTTTCGGAGATGCCGCCTCTCACTGCCCGCGATGTGATGAGCGCAACCCGAGGATCGTCTCTAGATCCAGTTCGAATGCGACCGTTG
Organism: uncultured Thermoplasmata archaeon; assembly: GCA_964612225.1. Taxonomy (GTDB): domain Archaea; phylum Thermoplasmatota; class Thermoplasmata; order UBA10834; family UBA10834; genus COMBO-56-21. The sequence continues at coordinate 3,984 of CAZTFD010000159.1, forward strand.
GGTACTTGAGCTCGAACGCCTCGATCGTCGACGGTGCGACCTCACCGAAGTGTCCCAGCCTT
>CAZTFD010000160.1:0-4038 GCA_964612225.1 uncultured Thermoplasmata archaeon
ACGTGCTACGATGGGTTCGAGACCATTGGAGATTGCACGGACCTTGGGCGTCACCCCCAAGGATGCCGAGACTATCAAGGCCGCTAGACGGAAGGTCGTGTTGTCCCGAATCGCTCAGGTCGGAATGACAATCCTTGCAACCATTGCAGGATTCGCAGCGGGCAAGGCAATGGTTGGTCCCTATTCAGAAGGTCATCACTTGGGATATCCATATCTTCCTTTCCTGTCCACGCCCGTCCTTCTGGCCGGAACATCGCGTAGATCCTGGATTGCAGCAGTAATCGTTGCTGTCGTAGCATTCCTGACCGTCTTCGTCATAACGTGGGACACGTCTTCCGCAACTTATGGCGATGGCATCAAGTACGGCGTTCGTTACCGAAGATGACACTCTAGCCATCCGGGCCTCAATGACATCTTGGTCAATCGCAGAATAGTCCTTTTATAGCGGGCCGAAGCTCTCATGCATCGGATGAGTTCGAAGCTTACTGATATCGGTAAGGACCTTCAATTGACAGAGGACGACTTGCGCGAGATCCGCATGTCGGAAGAACGATCTCGTTTCTTGACCCTCATTGTTAGTGCCGGCGTTGTTGTGGGCTCGTTTGTCGCAGGATATCTCATAGGAGCCAGCGCGCCATCACAGAGCTATCCTTACTCCGCTGCCACTGCAGGTCCATTGATGGCTGCCAGAAGCGGGAAGCGGAGGTGGCTACTCGGTGTGATTTTGGCCATCTTGGCGTTCTTCTCGTTCTGCATCGGTGCATCTCTGGGCAATCCTAGCCTCGGTGTAGTGACTTATTATGGAGCTTACTCTAGGAAGATCTAAGCGAAGACCGCTTAGAGAGCGACGCCTGTCATGTGCTGTGTGGGAATTCACACTTGAATGTAATCTGCGCTGCACCCACTGCGGATCGTCAGCTGGGGTCCCAAGAAAGAACGAATTGACAACCAAAGAGGCCTTCGACCTTTGCGAGCAGCTTGCATACCTCGGATGCGCCGACGTTTCCTTGATGGGCGGGGAATCATTCCTCAGATCCGATTGCTTCACGGTAGCAAGGAGCGTCAAGGACCTCGGCATGAACGTTTGCTTCGTGTCCAATGGAACGATGATGGACAGGTACATTGACAAGGTCATGAGAATCGAGCCCAAGGTCGTCGGAATCAGCCTGGATGGCATGAAGGAGAGCCACGAACAAATCCGCGGAAGAGGCACCTGGGACAAGACGATATCCGCAATCAAGTCACTCCGCGAGAACAACATCCAGACGACTGCAATCACGACTGTGAGCAAGATCAACTTCAAGGATCTTCCTAGACTCAAGGAGATCATCGTTGGAAAGGGCGTGAATTGGCAGATTCAGATAGCAATGCCTTTCGGGAACTTCCAACGCGAGCTCACGCTCTCCCGAGAGGAATTCTATGCGACCGCCTTGTTCATAGCGAAGCAGCGAATCAAGAACAATTTCGAAGATCTGCCGGTGGTTGGGGCCCACTGCTACGGATACTATTCGAAGCTTCTTCCAGGCTGCACTTGGAATGGGTGTACCGCGGGCATTTCGTCAATCGGAATCACGAGTGATGGGAACATAGTGGGATGTTTGTCGATGGGGAACGATAGGTTCCTTGAGGGGAATCTGAGACATAGGCGGCTCAGGGATATCTGGGAGAGCCAGGACAGCTTCCCGTACAACCGGAAGGCTGACAAGATGATTCCTGGACCGAACTGCGCTGGGTGCAAGAACGAATTCAAGTGTGGTGGCGGTTGCAGCTCGGTGTCATACTCGACCACCGGCATGTTCCACAACGACCCTTATTGTTTCTATGCTATAGAGAAGGAAATGCTCGATGTCTGATTGGTGCAATCGTATCAGAGACATGGTCGTTTCGTCTCGGAGTTGGCTTGCTGGATTATATTCGACGCACTAGTTTCACTATGCTCCCCCCTGCATCGGTTTAACCCCAGAAAGGGAGATAATGCGGCGCCGGTGAGATCGCTTGAACTTCCACAAAACGGCCGTACTCGAAGAGTCTCTCGTGCACGTCGTTGGTGAGGAACCGCTGCTGCGCGAGAGAACTCTCAACCCCTCCATCTTGCAGCTGGACGAGCTCACAGGGGGCTTCAAATCCGCCCATGTAACGCTGTTTGACAGCGACAACGGCTATGCGACAAGCCTGCTGCACCTCCTCTGCATAAAAGCGATCTCTCAGTTCGATGAGGAGGTCGTGTGGATCGACGGGGGCAACACGATCGACCCGTACGACATCGGCTCACTGTGCAAGCGCCTGAGGCTGGACAAGCGCGACATACTGTCTCGCATCAACATATCCCGTGCGTTCACGGCGTACCAGCTCGTAACGCTGATAGACGACAAGCTCGAGGAGCAGGTGGAGAGGAGCGCGCCATCGGCTGTCATAGTATCATCGATAACAGAGATGTTCCTCGACAAGGACATGAAATGGATGGAGTCGCACCAGCTCCTAAGGAGATGTCTGGAACAGATATCCAGGATAACGAAGGAGCGCGAGACGATATCCATCATCACGAACAACACTCATCAGCCGGTCCGCCCTAGCCCTACACTCACGACCCTGCTGTACGAGCACTCCGACATGGTCGTCCAGATGCGCACGAGAAGGCACGGGCTGCTGTTCCGGCTGCCGCGATCTGATCGTGAGATGTTGTTCTCGCCTGTTCCTTGGAATCAGGCCACGCTGGACGAATTCAGGGGGGGTTTTGACGGGAAGGACGGTACCCACATACCGCTTGGCGCTTGAGTCCATGGCCCAGCAGTGGAACGATTTCAGGAGAGCGTTAAGGAGCGGCGACAAGGACGCTTTCGACTCGCTCATGAACAGGGCGCGCATGCACGCTTCGGCTTCGACATATGCGATAAGCCTGGATCCAACGGAATCGGCACTCCTCTCCATGTTGCTGGAGCACGAGAAGGAGCTCCTCGACCTGAAGAAGAAGCTGGGACGCGAGAAGGATGTAGACGGAGGAAAGGATGGGATACTCAGGAGCAGTGAGCCCGAGGAATGAGAGGCTGGCTCCTCGACATATATCCCGACTACGGAACGAACTCCATAGTCTACTGGGTCCGTACGAGGAGGGGCGCGCAGAGGATAGTCGACCGCTCGTTCCTGCCTCAGATTTTCGTCCACGCATCTCCTGACAAGCTGGACGACCTCGAGAAGGCGCTCCCGATCCTGGACGCCGTCGAATCCACCGAGCGAGTCATGGGAGCGCGAAGTCCTCGCAGTCACCATACGAGACTACGCAAAGGTGGAGGACGTTGCGCACACGATCGACAATCGCGGGAGATACAGGGACTACTCGCTGTTCAATGTCGACCTGCGCTTCAGCCAGAGGTACTTCGTCGCGAAGAATCTGTTCCCGATGGGCTATCTGGAGTTCAGGCCGAAGCCGCACATGCTCGACGACCCGTACGCGATCGACTACGAATCGCCTCCGCTGTCAAGTCTTGAGCTCGGCATACGACCAGAGGCAAAGAAAGGCATTCCGACCTTCGATGACAGATTGCTCTCAGCAAAGGTCGGGGAGCATGCTGTCGATGGCGATGAGGAGAGCGTGCTCGATGGCATCCAGGACATCCTGAAGGATGAGGACCCGGACGTGTTGTACACGGACAATGGAGACACGTTCATCCTGCCGTATCTCTACAAACGGGCGAAGCGCGCAGGCATCTCGCAGTTCCAGCTCGGAAGGGACCAGGACGACCAGTCCACAGAGCGGAAGGGGAAATCTTACTTCACTTACGGGCAGATAAAGTACAAGCCGCCGTCCTACAAGCTCAAGGGCAGGATACACATAGACAGGACAAGCTCGTTCATGTTCACCGAGAGCGGTCTGAACGGGCTCACGGACCTGTCAAGGATATCCAGCGTGCCCGTCCAAGAGCTGGCCAGGCTCTCGCCCGGGAGCGCCATCAGCGCAATGGAGACCAACCAGGCGCTCAGGGACGGCTGCGTGATAATGTGGAAGAAGAACCTTCCGGAGAAGTTCAAGACGGCCGAGGA
>CAZTFD010000161.1:0-3988 GCA_964612225.1 uncultured Thermoplasmata archaeon
GAGGATAGACGAAAATGCATGCCATCCGTTTTTTCGCCAGTCAGTCTTGCCGTCGATGGTTGCTCGCGATAGTGAGCTTCCTGGGCGCCTTGTTGGCAAATCCATGTGCAGCCGATGATCTGTTCCAGAGTGCGCTGGATCAGTTCTCATCCTATGACATCAACGGAGATGGGATATGGGAGATCGAGACTCTGGAACGGCTGCCTATGGGGTCTGTCGACAACATTGTTCCCACTGATGCCAGACTCGTGATCGTGATGGTCGAGCCCCGGCTGCTCGCAGAGATTCCCGGCTCTGCGATCGGTGTGTCGGATGTGCAGTCCAGGCTGGCCCGCTTCCAGGGGGATCTCCAGGCGGAAGGCTACTCGACCGAATTTGTTCGGACCCACATATATGCCGGCAGCGAGCATCAGGACGGTCGTACTGTGATTGCCCTGCGGGAGTTCTTCAAGAACGTACGAGTCACCTACAGGAACCTGTCCGGCGTCATTCTCGTCGGTTCTTTTCCCGAGCCGATGCTGGTGAGAAGATGGCTGTGGCCCAAGATCACGGATGAGGGAGGGATGCAGATTGGGGGAGTCGATTTGCCGGCCGGCATCGAGTACCTGCGCATCGTCCCGGAGATCGTCTCGGAACGATCCGACCTCGTCCTTGCGGATCTGGATGGGCGATGGGACGCGATCTACGAACAGGGGTCGATGAATCTGGAGTCGATTGTTGCCAGGCCTGCCATCACCGCCGGGGCCGACTGGTATCGGGATGGACAGATATTGACCTGCCCCCAATACGATCGAACCAATCTGTCGTTCCAGGACTTCTTCTGGATCAAAGACGACAACTACAGCATAATCTCGGCTGGCGCAGGCGGAATACGAATCCAGATCTTCACGGCCCAACTCCATCCGGAGATGGCTGCGGCAGACAAGGCCTTGGCCAACCCGGTGGCCCGACCGGACATCTTCGTTTCCCGAATCAACCCGCTGCACGTGGCCGTCAATCCGGACCCCGAGTTCCAGGACGACTATGGTCAGGGATTCCTGGATGCCGATGACAAGCCACAGGCGGTAATGTCCTCACGAACGATCAATCTGAGCCTCGGCTCCTTCTGGGTCAGAGACGCCAAGCTGGAACGAAAGGTCCTGGTGGACTACTTCGACAGGGATCATGCCTATCGGGTAGGGGGAGACTCCTATCTGCCATTTAGGACGGCGGCGATTGGCAAAGACCTTTCCGCTGAAGGCCTCAACGAGACCCTGGTCAAGGCTTCCTCCGAGTTCGTCGGGTCGTATGTGAGGGAGAATGCCTCGCTGTTGACCTATGTGAACTGGCTGGTGGAAGACGCCGGATATCGAGGCATTATCGCTCACTCGAACTGCTTCAACTCGGCCTTCGGCAACTATTACGCCCTTAGCAATCTGGAGGCGGCTGTTGGAGGCCGACCCTGGCGATGGAAGAGGCAGGGCACGACGAATCTCTATGAACCCAGCCTCGCCGACCAGGGCGGGTTGAACATCGCCTACGCGGCATATCAGAAGGCGGGCGGTACGGCCGATCTGTACCTGCACAGGACGATCTGGGAGAACGGAATCCTGGCAGGCACCGGCAACCGGCTCTACATTCATTGCGGCTGCCAGGCCAACAGCCCGGATGGGGCTGCCACCCGGCCCTACAATCACTCGCTCTACGGCACCTTTCAGAATGTCGAAGGCGTGCTGTTCTACCTCAACGGCGTGGCGCTCACGGCGAGGGCCAAGGTTTTCTACGATGCGCCGAGAGGTTTCTCAGAGGCTTTTGGACAAACGGAACGATCCTGCTTTGGTGATGGCTGGAAGGGTTATTTTGAGGAAGAGTCCAAGGATGCCTCGCTTCCTGGCCTCGTCGCTGACAATAAGAGGTGTTATACGTGGAGCGTTCTTGGAGATTGGACGGTCCGCCTGCGTTACTCAAACGGACTGGGGATCGTCGGTCTCTCCGGCGGGGTCCTGACCGATCATGCCGTCCATCCGGACAACGCCTGGATTGGCGGCTGGGACTACTCGTCTACCCTCAACGATGTGGTGGGGACAGGGGATTTCGATGGGGATGACAACCCGGACATCGTGCTGGTCAGCTCGTGGGGTATGGGCCTCGTGTCGCATGATGGGATATCCTGGCAGTCGATTGCCATCCATCCCAAGTATGACTGGCTCGGCACGTGGCGGTACAATCCCGACGACAACACGATAGAAGGAACCGGTGATTTTGATGGAAATGGCAAGGATGATATGCTGGTCACCAGTCCGTGGGGAATAGGAATCATCAAATGGCAGAACTCAGCCCTCACCTCCGTGGTTGCCAAAGCCGGCGGAACGCTGTTTGGTGCCTGGCAATACAATGTGAAGACGGATGTAATCCATGGCATCGGAGACTTCAACGGAGATGGCAAGGATGATATTCTCCTGTCCAGCCCTTCGGCCATCGGCATACTCACCCTGCAGAGTTCGACGCTGGCCTCAATCATGAACCGGCCAAGAGATGCCTGGTTCGGCGGGTGGCGCTACAATCCGGATGACAACGTGGTTCAGGGCATTGCAGACTTCAATGGCGACGGCAAGGATGACATCCTCATGACGAGCCCCTGGGGTATAGGAATCTTCACTTTGCAGGGCTCGACCCTCACCCCGCTCATGGCGCAGCCTAATGGCACGTGGTTTGGTGGATGGCGCTACAACTGCGACGACAATGTGATCGAAGGAACAGGGGATCTCGACGGCGACGGCCGGAAAAATCTGGTCCTGTCCAGCCCATGGGGACTTGCAGTGCTCAAGCTCCAGGGCACCACGCTTACTACGGTTCTGGTCCGAGCGAAGGGCACGTGGTTTGGTAGTTGGCTCTACAATCCCGACAGCGATATCGTTTGGCAGATCGCGGACTTCAATGGCGACGGTCGCGAGGATCTGCTGATATCGAGTGCCTGGGGCATCGGCATTCTCACGCTGGCAGTCGACACCCTGACCAGCATCGATATGGCGGACTATGGCTATCCGGTTGGTACGTGGTATCTTGCCGCAACCGATCGAGTGTGTGACGTCGTGCAGCTTGGCAGTGGACGAGGAGCTGGAATCCTGTTGAAGAAATAGACCCGGGGACCTACTTGAGCAGGGTGACCCAGCCGTTCCAGTGTTCCTGCGGGACACCCTTACTCGCACGATGATCTCACGAGCTATGGGCTATTCGCAGTGGCTTGCGTCGGGATGATCGTGTCCCTGACCGTGGTGGAATCTCGCCCGTGCTCTGACTGACGGTACGCAGATGTGACCGAAATAACCCAGACCGTCGTGGCGAGCCTTCGGGCCCATTCTCCGCCCCCGCGAACATTGTCAAATTGCTTATAAGCAGAGGATCTGACATAAAGGCAATAAACAAATGGAATCGAACGCCGCTTGATATCGCGGTTGACCAAGGTCACAAAGAAATCGTCGAACTGGTTCACAAGCACGGAGCTAAGGAATAAACAGCTTTAAATATAGCCCCATTTTCACGTGAAAATATTCAGCAAGTACAATCAAGTCCTTGACATCGACTATGCTGTCACCAAACGGCGTCGACAATTCCGTAGCCATTAAAGTCAACGATCGGCAAAGGGATATCGTTCCCATGGAGCGATTGGTCGTCAGGTGACTCTGCAGTTTACTGCAATTGGGAATTCGATGGCTTCAAATTGGGATTTCGACACAGTGGAGCCGAGTAAACTGGTCAGTCAGGGCTATTGGGAAGACAATTTGGGCCAGCGATCCCAACCATTTTGAATGGTTCCATGTCACACGTCTCCTGAGAGGCGCCCTTCCGTCGGCCTCTCACAAGTTCGACCGCTCCAATGTTGGCGCCGCCGCGATCGTCCGCTCAACCGATGCGCAGCCGATTCGACATCCCAGCTGCTCCCTCACGGATTCGTCGCGCCCGCCTTCGTCGACTGGAACGCCGACGGCCTGCCCGACCTCGTCGTGGG
>CAZTFD010000162.1:0-3973 GCA_964612225.1 uncultured Thermoplasmata archaeon
CTAGACGGACTGGTTCGGAAGAAGCGAAGGAACAGCTCTCTCTCGGCGGTTCAGCAGAAACCCCCCTCACCGAAGGAATGAGACACGGTCTCAGGATCTCCTCCCGGCAATCCTCTCCAGGTCCGACTCGACTTTGGATAGCATATCCTTTGCATCGATGCTCTCGAAGAGCCGCTTTGACTCCTCTAGCATCTTGACTGCGCGATCTTTCTCATGGGCTTCCTCGAGCATCAGACCGAATTCCATCATCCTTATGCCCATGCTCCTAGGCACGTCCATGCCGTCCAATGCAGAGATGCTCTCAGAGTAGTACTCCTCGCTCGCCTTGAGATTCCCCGAGACCTTCTCGGCCATACCGAGGTTGGCATATGCGGCGGATATCCCGAGTCTATCGTTCAGCTCCGTAACGATATCGAGAGCCGCGAAGCAATGTTCCTTTGCGAGCTCCACGTGGTTCGATCTCACGAGCACTTCAGCGAGGGATGTCAGAGCATACGCCTTGGACCTGGGCTGACCGGTCTCGTCCGCCAACCTCACTGCGTTCTCCAGATGCAGCCTGGCCTCATCGGTCCTGCCCAAGGAGGCACTGGCGATGCCCATGTTGACATAGACGTTCGTCAGGTCGACAGGCCCGAATCCCGCTGCGCACTTCGAGAAGTGGTCTATCGCCTGCTCGTACATGCCGCGACCGATGAACACGTTTCCGAGCTCCATATGTGCCAGTAGCTGGCCCTTCGAGTCCATGACAGATATCGCGTCCCTCGTGCTCCTCTCCAGGAGCTCCTGCGCCTTCGAGTAGTTCCCCAGCTTGCTCTCCACAACACCGAGGCCACGGAGCGCCTTGGCGCGGATCCCCGGCAGATCCCTCGCCTGCTCCAGCGCCTCTGAGAAGAGCCTCGATGCGCCCTTGAGGTCGCCCTTCTTGCTCCTTATCTTTCCCATCTCAACAAGAGCCTCTCCCTTGTGCCGCGCCTCTCCGTCGTTGACGACCTTCTCGAGCATCGCCCACGCAGAATCGTAGTCTCCCACCAGACTGGCGGTTCTAGCCTTTGCCAGGATTACGGCCTGTGCGTATTTCGGCTTGCTGGGCTCGAAGAACGATATCGTCTCCCACAGCCTCAGGACATTGCCGTCCTCCAGGAGATCGTCGCTCAGCCGGGACATCATCATCTCAGCCTCGAGCGTCCTGTTCGCCCTGATCAGGTGGAAGAGACGCTCTTGCGCGTCGCCCGCCTTGAGGTAGTAGTCCGCTGCGACGCTGTGCCATCTGGCCCTCTCCTCCTTCGTCATCGAGCTGTAGACGAAGTCCCTCAAAGACGCGTGGATCTCGAACCTGCCAGGGACGACCTCCCTCAGCATCGACCCTTTCCTGACCTGTCGGAGGTCCCTCGGAATCGCGTCTGCGGGGATCGGCTTCTGGAAGACCGATGAGAGCTGGAGGAGGGATTTCTCCGTTTCTGATAGGCCGGAGTAGAACTTATCCTCAAAGAAACGGGAGACCTGATACTTCGCCTCCGTCGGGCTCGATTCGGTGACCATCTCAAGCGACAGAGGGTGCCCGTGGGTCACTTTGGCCAGTTCGTCAGCGACTGTTCCCTCTATTCCCCGAGATTTCAATAGTTCAAGCGCCGCAGCCCTATCCAGGCCTCCGAGCTCTATCTCGACGACCTCCTTCTTGGCGACCTTGTCAGAATGCTCATAGAGCTTCGGCTCCGATTCGGATGTGACTATGATCTTGGCTAGACCGCTGCTGTGCTTGAACATCCTAAGGAATTCCTGGAGGGGTTCAGACGCATCGACGTCATCGAAGACGAACACGTACCCATTATCCGAGAGCTCCTCATTCAGGAGGTAGCTCAGCTCTCCCAGCTCGAATCTCCCAGAGGCGAGATACGACGCCAGCTTCCTGTTCCCATTCTCTGCGAAGAACTTGCCGAGGGCGTCCGCAAAGTTCCTCTGCGCGTCCCACGGCTTCAGCGTGTACCAGAATATCCTCTGGCCACTCATGTTCGAGACAGCTCTCGCCACGAGCGTCGTCTTGCCTATCCCTGCGATACCTCTGACGGACAGGATCTTCATCAACGGTAGAGCGAAGGCTTTGTCTATAGCCGCTAGCTCATTCTCGCGGCCGAAGAACATCGTGACCGTCGGCAAAGGGGACGAGCGCTTGACCGTCTTGGCCCGGGAGGACGTCTCGGGGGAGACCTTGGTCGCGTCTACCATGGGCACTATGCGATTATCCTTCACATACTGCAGCACGTCTGCAGCGTTCGATTTCCCTTCAAAAGTAAGGAAGTAGACCTTACGCCTAGCCTTGCCCTTCCTGACATGCGCCAGCCGTTCGTCTACTATCCCAGCGGCCTTCATCTTCTTCAGCTCGATGGCGGCATGGGCCCTGGATATCACGCACGCCTGGGATATGCCATCCTGGGTGACATCGAAAGGAGCCTCGAACTTGTCCTCATACTTGATGTAGTTGTTCAGATGGAACAGGATCCGTTCAGAGACTGTGAGTTCACCGGCCAAAGCCTCCACCCTTGCGGGTCAAGAAACCAGAAATGGGCTATTTAAGGACGAGTACCACATGCAGCAGAAACCTTCAGCCCGCGACAGCTCAGCCGGGCGGGCTACCACGCTTGGCGGCGACCTTCTCCTTCACGAGTATCTGAACCAGGGCGACAGTGAACATCCCCAGCAATCCTGAAATCACAAACGGCACAATATTCCCGTTCAGGGGGTCGGGCAGACCAAGGCTTTTGCCGAAGAACATATCGAGAAGCAGGCCGCCGACAGGCGCACCCAGGACGGACCCGGCGTTGCTCATCGTCTCGAGCATGCCTATCAGCCTGCCGCGGACCTCTTCCGGAACCGTATCCGCCTGAAGTGCCCTCAGGGCGGGGCTAGAGACCTGGAAGGCCATGCTCCTCATAGCGAGGAAGACCACAACGACCCAGAGGGTCCAGCCGAATGGTATCAGCATAGTGCCGAGGAACGAGAAGAAGCCCCCGATCACGAACAGTTTCTTCCTACCCATCCGGTCTGACAGCCTGCCCGAGGGATAGGCGACGAGGGCTCCAAGGCCCATGGCGCTCCCCACCACGATCGATATCACGTCAGCTTCCAGATTGAACTCCATCAGGAGGAAAAGTGCCATTAGGGGGCCGATGCTCGAGAACGCGAAGCCCTCCATCGCGGCATTTGCATACAGGACCTTTAGATTCCTCAACCCCTGCTTGTCGAGCCCGTCGGGATGCATGAGTTTTCCGAAAGATATCTTGTTCTTTTCCTTGTTTGGATTCTTGGCGTCGATGACATTTGCCCAAACGAGCAAGGCGCCGACGAGGGCGATGACCGCTGCAAAATAGAACGGGAGCTTGAAGCTCTCCTTGACGGAGAATCCGAGGTAGTTGAAAGCGACGAAGTAGACTCCGCCCCCGATGAACGGCCCGGCGACCATCCCCAGGTTGGAGGCCATGACGATCTTGCCCAGAGACGTCCCACGCTTCTCCACGGGACACGAATCGATCACAAGCGCCTCGCTGACCGGCCAGACCATGGCGCTCGCAACTCCTTGGAACCCCCGCACGAAAGTCAGCCCGACCCAGTCGTTGGGTATTGTGAACAGCACGGCGAGGATGACGTACATGAAGCTCCCGATCAGGATCAGACGTTTCCTGCCAATCCTATCCGAGAGGTTCCCGAACGGAGCCGCGAAGATGGCCCTTGTCAGAACGAACGAAGAGAAGAGTATGCCGACTTCGAGCCCTCCTCCGCCCAGGAGCTTAACGTACTGGGGGAACAGGGGCATTATCAGACCGAAGCCCAGGCTGATGATGAAGTCAAGTGATGCGAGGTAGTTCACGTTCCTTTTGGCTTCCTTGTCGCTGAGAATACACGAACTCAATAGACCTGACCTCTTGCAGATGCCTCAGCCGAACAGGTCGACTCCTGCCCGCATGTTCCTGAGGATGAT
>CAZTFD010000163.1:0-3967 GCA_964612225.1 uncultured Thermoplasmata archaeon
CGAGGCGTGGGACATCACACGCGGCACTCATGAAGTCGTGGTAGCAGTGCTGGACACGGGGATCGACTGGAATCACCCTGACATCGCAGGGAACATGTGGAACGATTCCGAAGGATACCATGGATACAATTTCATCGCTAACAACCTGATCCCGATGGATGACAACATAAACGGATATGACGACCTCGGGAGGTACACTCCAAACACCTACACATATCATGGCACTCATGTCGCGGGCGTCATCGGTGCGGTCGCCAACAACAATGTCGGCATTGCAGGGATGGCGCAGGTGCTGCTGATGGCCGTGAAGGTGATGAACGACTCAGGCGAGGGCACTGACTCGAAGGTGGCCAGCGGCATCAACTGGGCCGTTGCTCACGGAGCGGACATAATCACCATGAGCCTCGGAGTGGACGGCGCGTCCACCGTGCTCGAGAATGCGATCGACTACGCCTCCAGCGAGGGGGTCGTCACGGTCGCCGCAGCGGGGAACAGCGGCTCGAGCTTCATCAGCTACCCAGCTGCGTATACGAGTGTTATCGCAGTCGGCGCGATCGACAGCTCCAATAGACGAGCGAGCTTCAGCAACTTCGGGGACGGACTCGATATCATGGCCCCGGGGGTCGGGATATATTCGACCCGGGGCGGAGGTGATGGTTATCATGAACTGTCCGGTACATCCACAGCGGCTCCATTCGTCGCCGGAGTCGCCGCGCTCATGCTTTCAGTCAACCCGGCGCTCACCCCCGCCGAGATAGGCGGTGTCATCAACTCCACCGCATCAGACATCTCCATGACGGGCTACGATACCGCGACTGGCTGGGGGATCGTCAACGCCTTCACCGCGGTCAACCGGATAGCCGGTCCCACTGTCACGATAACGACCAGCCCAGATTACATACCGCTCAATGGCACATTCTCGATTTCCTGGCTCGTGAGCGGGGGCAGCCCAGGAACGATATCGCGCACTTACCTCACCTGGGGTTTGTCCTCAGGCAGTCTGTCGCAGACATCCGCTGATTTCAGTGGGACGACGTGGGCCAGGTTCACCGTCAGCGCCATCCAGGCTCCCGGGTACAACTCTACGATGTACTTGAAGGCCTATGCGATCGTGGACGGCTCCCTCTACGAATCCGCCATGCTCGACATCCCGGTCCACGAGGCTCCTCCTGACGGCGTGTTCGCCCAGTTCCTCAAGGATGTCCAGAACTTCATATTCAACGACCTGGGCCTGTACAACTTCCTGTTGTTGCTCCTGGTGCTTATCGCGGTTCCAGCGATAGTCATCGCCATGCGGCCGAAGAGACGCCGAGCGCAGGTCAGACATGTCGCGCCTCAGACCTTCACTGCTCCTGCACAGCCTGCGCCGACCGAACGGTATCTGCCACCTCCTCCTCCTCCGCCACCGAGGTTCGAGGCGTACATCGATCTCCTTGGCCAAGACGTGATGCCGCCTGTTCTCAAGATCGTCGAAGGGACCAAGGTCGTCTGGGTCAACCGAGCATGGGCACCTCCGCCTGGTATCGCGATCAGGAGCGGCAAGGTGGATCAGGCCGGCGAGCATCCCGACGGGATGTTCCAGAGCGGTCTGCTGATCGCCCCCGGGGACTATTGGAGCGCGACCTTCCACAAGGCGGGCGAGTACGAGTACTATCTTACCGGCATCTGGAAGACCGCGAAGATCATAGTAGAGCCGCACAGGCCCGGTGTGACATACCGAGCCCAGGCCTCTTGAGAACGTCTTCCCGGGCTGAGAACAGAGAATGAAAATAGAAGACCTTGAGGAGCTGCAAGCCCGCGAGGCGGTCCAACCAGTTCGCGCGGATATCACGAAGGTGGTCCGTTCTCGGACGTCACCACCGGACCTTTCCGGTGTCGATGATCCGCACGCCTGTCCATGCCTCCATCGGTTTTAGCTCCTCAATTGTTTCACGTGTGTCCATTGGCATTCCCGTGGCTCTGGTCCTTGAGGTTACCCTGGTCCTGCTTTTCGGTCATCTTTTCGAGATTCTCGTTGAGCTTTGCCAGAGAGTTCTGGAGTCCATGGTTCGGATCCGCATGCGCGTTCGCATGGCCGTTGGAGTTGGCGGTTGAGTTAGCGTGCCTGGCGATGTTCCGCTCATGCACTTCAATCGCGCGTTCGAGTCCATGTGCCTTTGCGTCGCCAGTTCCGTTGTTGTTGCCATTACCGTTGCCATTACCGTTGCCGTTTCCGTTGTTCCCTGGTGCTGTGTCATTAGCGGGTTCATCGGTTTCGGTCGGTGCGGTCTGGTCCTCTGTGGGCGAAGCCGGCACTTGAGATACTGTAGTCACGGGGGTCACTGGAGTTCTATGAGGCCGCTGGACGGTGTCCGTCGGATTGGTCGTCACGCTCGGCTTTTCATTGCCGGTCAACGACACGATCGTTGCCGCGCCCACTATAAGCACGGCAGCCACGAGGGCCAATGCGAGCAGCCTCTTGTTTATCTTAATCACAATCACCTCCTCTCTTGGTGCATCCCATCGAGCTGAGTCTGCATTATTGCAAACTCGTGTATTTAATGGGCTAGGGGAATGTCGTGCGTCTGACAGCAGTTATCCTCGTCAGACATCGCTGTCAGACGCAGAATAACAAATGAAACCTCAGAAAAACACGCGAATTCCGAAGCTCAAGAACGAAGGGTTGTTCACCATTTCTTCCGTCGGGGCACGCGGTATTCCGCCTATGCAAGTCACAACGGAGGAGTATCCGTCATAGAGAGCGACCGCATGCTCCTCAAGTAGGTGTCCGTTCTGAGCGAACGCCTTGAATTGGTTGAAGAACGCGTTCATAACATTGAGGCACACTTCGAGGGAGGCGTTGTCATACTGTGCTTGCGCCGAGTACAACTTTGCTATAAATCCGTTCCCCGACTGTCCTGGCAGCTCGGTGGCCGCCTGGACGAGGGGCACGAGATCGATCGGCATGCAGTATTTCGGCTTCTTGATCGGAGGAGCGGCGAAGGCCTCGACAGTGGTGGTGAGCGTCCCGTCGCTCCAACCAGATATCAAGAATACAGTCCCATTGGAGAGGACTGCGGAGCCATGCCCTCCTCTCGAGTGATTCATCGGCTGCGAGCTCACCCAGGTCATATTCGATGTAATGAACATCTCCGTCGTCTTGGTGGTGCCTTGATTGCTGTACGATCCAGCCGCCATGACCGCTCCGTTGTTTATCCTGGTCAGGGAGAAGCTGGACCTTGCGACGGACATGTTGCCAGCCGAGGTCCATGAGTTCGTGATGTCGTCGTAGATCTCCGCTGATCTCAGCGGCGAGCCCGTGAGCAATCCCCCTGCGACCAGGACCTTCCCATCATCTAAGATAGCAGAAGCTGCGTAGTATCTCTTCACAGACATCGGAGCGACTCCACCCCAGGTGTTCGTAGTCGGATCGTACCTCTCGCTGGTCCCGTTGAAGTCTCCGTTCACCGCGAGGATTCTGCCGTCGCGAAGCTTCTCGACTGAGAAGAACACCCTGGCGTTCGCCATCGCACCCGCCGGGAGCCACTTGTTCTGGGCTGGGTCGTACATCTCTGCCTGCCTCCAAGTGCCCGTGATCCAGTCGGAGCCACCCATCACGAGGACTCGCCCGTCCGGCAAGAGGATCGCGGAATGGCCGGACCTTGAGAACGTCATGCTCGGCGCGTTGACCGACACGGTCTGGCTTGTGTTCAGGATCTCCGCGCTCGATGTCGTACCTGATCCAGTGTCGCCGCCTGTGACCAGGATGCGCCCGTCATCGAGCAGAGTGGCCGTGTGCCCAGTCCGTTTCACGGCCATTGTCGGACCCGGCCTCCACGCTCCGACATCCAAATCGAAAATCTCGGTGCTCTTGGCAGGTCCGTTGGGAGTCGTTCCGCCGATGATCATCATTTCTCTGTCATTCAGGACAACGACTGCAGCGGACGTCCTCGGAACGAGGACTCCGCTGACATCCTGCCATTGAAAT
>CAZTFD010000164.1:0-3959 GCA_964612225.1 uncultured Thermoplasmata archaeon
AGACCCGGGCGCGGCTGATCAGCAAGGAGCACACGAACCTGACCTTCGAGGACGAGCTCTTGAGATGAGTCGTGACGATGTCCCTCACTAGCGAGTATGTCCGGCCTTTCCATTCTCGTACCTCCCCCAACATGAAGCCCATTACCTCGAGCCTCTTCGGAGCCTCCCTGACCGCATGCGCTTTGATCTTCCGTTCAGCCACGGAGGACAGGTATACATCGAATATCCCTCCCCTGTCTGCGACTTCATTGTATGCCGCCGAGGACTCACCAGACAACCATTCGTGCGGTGCGAGAGTCGATGCCCGCGGGGGCTCCATTTCCTCGACTGGACGCTTTGTCTCCTTCACGATCCTGGGTCTAGGCATCAGCATCACCGATGATCCTGATCCTCCTGTCCGACTGGTCCATGACCAGCGGAGGCTGATACCTGTTGCGGTTGAAATACGCCGCCGCGCGCGTGCACATGTCATTCCCAAAGGGGTTCGCAGGATTGGGATTGACCAGGAGCGATTCGATGCCTTTGATGAATGTCATGAGGTTAGAGCTGAAGTCCCAGTTCTCGAGAAGCTTCGTGCAGACATAGCCGCCGTCATTGGGCGCCATTATGTTTGGGTGGAAGATGGGGGTCTGCCATTTGACGATGGGCTTCTCCATCGGGTAGTCCTCACTTATGACGATGGCCATCCTATGCACGAACCTGTGGACGACCTTCCCCTCCTCCCAATCTGGGCCGGGGACGCGCATGAACGTGACACTCACCATCACAGGGAACGTCGAGAGAGAAGAATCGGAGACGGCGATGTGGTGGCGAAGCTCCCGCTGGCACATCTCGATCTCATTTCTAAGCCTGACCCTGAGCACATCGACCGGGAGAGGCATCTGGTCTAGCCGCCCTCTGGATCCGGTATCAGCTCTAGGACGTCCTCGCCCCTTATGCCAACATCCGCGAGCGTGCTGCCTCCTCGGAGGACCTTCTTGCCCTTCCGGAGCACATATGCACCCATATCCTTGCTCCAGAAGGTCGCGGCACTCTCAATCACCTCGTCGACGGTATTCTCAGGCTCCAGCTCCATCTCGACAGTGGCGCCGGTTTCGGCATTCTTGACCTTGATTCTGACAGCCAAAAAACCACCTATCATCTGGACATATTCTAGGGTTATATCGTTATCGTATACATGTAGCGGTATCACGACCTGCCATGGACTGGGCAATTGGGGTCCACGGGCACCTCAAGCTCATCAGACACTCTTCTGAACCCATCGTAGTAGAACGCGTTTGAGATCGTCATGTCAGTCCTGCCTGAAAGGACCTTCAGAGCCTCGCGGACCATGACAGCTCCGATCACGCTCGTTGTTGTTATCTCCGCCGCCAGCCTTGGCTCGTGAAAGACCACATCTTTCCCGGTGCAGCTGAACCTGAGTCCCGCTACCTTGGCATGGGACCTGTTCATGCCACACTGAACGCATGCGCCGTCCGGCGGTCGGACGACCATGACCTTGCCTATGAATCCGTCCATGCCCCCGTCGATGTACACCTTCCCGGAAGCATAGGCGTGGGAGTTCGTGTGAATCCTGGCCTGGATGTTGTCTAGACATCCAAACACGATGTCATGATCGTCGAACAACTCGTCAGAGCAGGCCTCTATCCGGCTGACGACGGCGACTGGCTCCGCATCAGGGGCCAGGGACTTGAATCCCCTGGCTACCACTTCTGCCTTCATTGCGCGCTTCGACGAGTCCTCATTTGTGAAGAACAGGCATCTGTTCAGATTCGAACCGACCACGTGATCCATGTCGACTATGGTGATACGCTGAAAGCCGGAGAGAGCCAGGTCCTTGGCCACTTCGTTGCCTATAGCGCCCGCACCGACCATCAGCACCCTAGCCTTGGAGATTGCTTCGAGGCTGATCCAACCTACCCTCCGGGATCGATCGAGCCTTTCCTCGTCGACCTGTCCGACCCTCAACCGCTCCTCCATGTCGGCCGGGAGACAGTCCTAGGAAATAAAACCTAGTCCCAGGCCAGCCTGCCGTTCTCCATCATGAGCTTCTCCCTGCCCCACCTATCGATTATAATGATGTCCGGCCTCTTGACGATGCCGTCCAAGTGGATGAGCGCTTCGGCGTCGTTGTCGTAGTTGCTACCGACCGCGAAATGACAGGTGCCGTAGACCTTCTCGTCCTCGAGCATGTTGGCGACAATCTTCGCTTTCCTGTTGAGGCCAATTCCAAGCTCGCCGATGCTCCTCGCGTTCTTGGAGTATGAAGCGACCTTCTCCGGCCTGATAGTCCCGTCCTTACCGCCTTCCCGAGCCTTCCTCTCGCCCAGCCTGACGGACTCCTCGAGCTTTCGAGCCTCCGAGCCGCCTGTAATGCTTGTGATGAAGCCGTTCCTGATTTCGGCCATGATGGGCTTCTTGATGACGATTTCACCTTCGTGAAGTACGATGGATCCGTCGAAGGCTATCGTGCCCGTTGCCGTTCCCAGCTCCGGGGAGATGTAGACCTCGCCCGAAGGGACGTTGCCAGCCTGGCCCCGTTTCCTGAAGTCGCCATCGTCCGCGAACGGCTTCCTGCCCCTGGTCCCGATCACAAGGTCCGTGCCTCCCGGGGCAGTCACTCTGGCACTGACACCTGAGGACATCATCTTGATCACTCTCTTGCAGTCCGATCTGAGCTGCGAGTAGTCGATCGGCACGGTCCTCCGGAACATGTCATTAGTGATTCCTGGCGACCAGAATCCTCGGATATGCTTCTCCTCGTAGAGCTTCGTGAAAATGTGGTCGTACCTGTGCTTGCCCTTGTACCCGTGTTTCATCCCGAACCTATCCTTGCCGAGCTTGTCCTCGCTAATCGATAAGACGACCTCAGGCGACGCCGAGATGGCCTTGATGACCTCCTCCTCGGCGAAGTCGAACTGTCCCTTGGTCTTCTGGAATATGAGCGACGGTGACGCTTTCTTCTCCAGGGCAGAATCGAACAAGGCCATCGACATCTCAGTGACCTCTTTCGCAGGGTTCGATATGATGAGAACCCTCTCGCCCTTCTTCAGTGCAAGAATCTCCTCTGCTGCCGCCCGCGCGCCGCGAACGAGCGATTTGTCGTATGTCCCCTCGAATGTGTCCATGCCCAACACCGCTGACCACGAATAATGGTAGTTCAACATGAACCTTTGGCATGTTCTCGCAGGCACCAGAACACCGAAGGCAGACTGGACAATCATAATATGATTGGAGCGCGGTCTTCGAGCAGCATGTTCGCTCTGCAGGCTCCGTCCGAGGTGGAAGGCATGGTCGATGTGTGCATCGTCGGGGGAGGGCCAGCTGGCCTTACAGCGGCCGTGTATGTCTCTCGTAAGAAATTGTCAACGGCCATCATCACGCAGGACATCGGAGGCCAGGTGGCATGGACACTCGGGATCGAGAATTACATGGGATACCAGTACATAACTGGAAGGGAGTTGACCGCCAAATTCGAGGAGCAGGTGAGGCAGTTCCCCATACCCATCGTGATGGACGAAGTGAGGAAGGTCGAAGTCGGCAAGGACGTTTTCAGCATAGAAACCAAGGGCGGAAGGACCATCGCTGCAAGGACCGTCATAGTCGCCTCAGGCAAGAGACCGAAGGAACTGGGAGTCCCGAACGAGAAGAAATTCATAGGGAGGGGCTTGTCGTACTGCGCCACATGCGATGGGCCACTGTTCGCGAACATGGACGTGGCCGTGTGCGGCGGTGGCAACTCAGCCGTCCAGGCGGCCATCGAGATGGCACAGATTGCAGCTAGGGTGTACCTCGTGTCTAGGAATCCTCTGAGGGCTGATGCCGTAATAAGTGACAAGGCGGACCAGCTCAAGAACATCGTGAGGAAGGTCGGATACGAGGTCGTTGAGGTCCTGGGCGACAAGACCGTCGAGAGGCTTCGCATACGAGAGAAGGCTGTGGGCAATGAGGAGGAACTC
>CAZTFD010000165.1:0-3956 GCA_964612225.1 uncultured Thermoplasmata archaeon
TTTTGGTGTACAAGGACACGCCGAACGTCCCGGTCGAGCCTAGCGTTGTTCCAATGCAACGGCCACTATAAAAGGAGTTTGCAGGAGTCCGCGGGCTTGATTGCGTCGGATGGGCGTGCCGGCATTCCGATAATCGTTATATACTGGCCTCTCATTATGCTCGCGTAAGCATATCGGTGACATCATGAAGGCAAATTGGATGATCATTGTGGCCGTTGCGGTGGCTGCAGCGGTCGTGGCTTCAGCCTTGGGCTATGTCATACTGACTCAGGACGACGAAAAGAAGACCCTCCGCATGGCGACGACGACTAGCACATACGACTCCGGTCTCTTGGACTACATCCTCCCCGCGTTCGAAGAGAAGTACGGCTGCGAGGTCGATGTAATAGCGGTCGGTTCGGGTCAGGCGCTGGAGATGGGAAAGATGGGAGATGTGGACGTGCTCCTCGTGCATTCCCCGGCCTCCGAGGCCAAATTCGTCAGCGACGGCTACGGGGAGAGCAGGACACTGGTGATGTACAACAACTTCGTCGTTGTCGGGCCGACTA
Source organism: uncultured Thermoplasmata archaeon (assembly GCA_964612225.1). Taxonomy (GTDB): domain Archaea; phylum Thermoplasmatota; class Thermoplasmata; order UBA10834; family UBA10834; genus COMBO-56-21. The sequence continues at coordinate 549 of CAZTFD010000165.1, forward strand.
GCGACCCTGCCGGCACCAACGCCTCGAGGAATGCCACGCAGGCCTTCGCCAAGATCTATAGCAATGGCACCGCGAACGGAACGAAGTTCGTTTCTCGCGGCGACAACTCCGGGACGCACACTAAAGAACTCTCTCTTTGGACTGCGGCTGGGTACAACGCATCATTGTTCTCGAACACGTGGTATCAGAGCGCGGGCCAGGGCATGGGCGCTGTCCTCGACATGTGTGAGCAGATGAACGCATATACTCTATCGGACGACGCCACTTACTATCAGCGTCTGAGCGAGAATCTCATCCCCCACCTGAATGTCACATACCAAGGCGATCCAGGGTTGTTCAACCAGTACAGCGTCATCCCCGTCAACGCCTCGAAGTGGACTCATATCAACCACACGCTCGCCTACAATCTAAAGGACTGGATCACATCGGTCGAAGGACAGGACCTCATAGCGAGCTACGAGAAGTATGGTCATCAGCTGTTCTTCCCGAACACGCCTGGGTACACACCGTCGACTCAGAGTGTCCGAACAAATGCAGAATTGGGTTATTTGCTCGATGCGGTTGAGAATGCATCGGACAAGTTCGGGAATTGTGTGGCCAGGTCAATAGCAATTGCAGATGTACCAAGACAGTGAGGTGGGCTTCACACGGACGAACTTCTTCAGGTAACCCTACTCTCTCTCTATGTTTCCGGGATAGCGACGATCCTCGGGTCCGCCGTAGGGATACCCCTGGGGGCATTGATCGGTCTGAAGGAATTCGGGGGGAAGGGAGCCGTGAAGACCGTTACTTACACGCTCTATGGTTTCCCTCCCGTCCTCTCCGGCCTGTTGATCTACTATATCTTCTCCCGAAGCGGTCCGCTCGGCTCCTTCGGGATCCTCTTCACACCCACCGCGATGATACTGGCAGAGACTCTGCTCGTCATACCATTGGTCACCGGTGTCACGATCACATCAGTCGTCGAGGTGGACAGGGCGGTCAAGGACACGGTGCGCGCCCTAGGGGCGACATCGCGCCAGAGCACGCTCACGATCATGAGAGAGGCATGGGTCGGACTCATCATGGCGTGCATGATCGGGTTCGGGAGAGTCATCGCAGAGGTCGGGGCCGCGTATCTGGTCGGAGGCAATATCGATGGCAAGACCAGGGTCCTGACAACTGCCATCATGTTGGAGACCAGGATCGGAAACTTCGGTTGGGCGATCGCCCTCGGAGTCGTCCTCCTGTCGGTCGCCATGGCCGTCTTCTTCTTCCTCCGGCTGCTTCAGGAGAAGGAGCTGCTATGACCGAGATCCTCAGGCTGGATGCGGTGACAAGGCGGTATAAGGACGTGACCGCAGTGAAGGGCGTCACCGTATCAGCATCGAGCGGCGAGATACTGGGCATTCTCGGCCCGAGCGGGGCAGGCAAGAGCACCATCCTGAGACTGATGGATCTGCTCGAGTCGCCGGACTCCGGGTCAGTATTGATACACCGAAAGCCTGTCGACGCTTCGACCAGACAGGCGGCAGGTCTGCGGAGGAACATAGGCATGGTCTTCCAGAAGCCAGTCGTTCTCAACAGAAGCGTTGCGAACAATCTAGCATATGCGCTCAGGATCCGCGGCTGGGACGAGGACAAGATAGCGGAGAAGGTGCGCTCTGAGATGGAGCGGTTCGGGCTTAAGAATCGCAGGGGCAAGAACGCCCGAACACTGTCCGGGGGCGAGATGCAGAGGCTGTGTTTCGCGAGGGTGATGATCCATTCTCCTGAGATACTCCTGTTAGACGAGTTCGCCGCGAACCTGGACCCTGCCAACGTCGCGATGCTCGAGGAACGCGTCAGGCACTACGCCGCCGAGGACCACAACAGAGGTGTTGTCTTGGTCACCCACAATCTCTTCCAGGCCAGAAGGATGTGCGACAGGATTGCTCTGATGTGGGACGGAGAGCTGGTCGAGGTCTCACCGAAGAAGAAGTTCTTCGAGAACCCGGACGACGAGCGGACTGCAGCATTCGTCAAGGGAGACCTCGTGTACTGACAGAGTATATTGAATAGTGCGGCGAGCGATGTCGTATCGTGCAGCTCCTGGAAACCCTGCAGAACCTAGACGAGGCCATCTTTCATTTCGTCAATCATGCGGGGTCCAGCGTCGTTCTCGACGGTCTGATGACCGTCCTCACCGTCATGGGCATATCCTTTGTGATGGCGACGTTCGCGGTACTTCTCTGGATGCGGGGGCGGAAGGATACTGCGATCGACTACCTTGTATTGATTGCTCTTGTCAGCATCCTGGCCGAGGCCGTCAAGATTGTGACGAACCGCGACCGGCCTATCGATGCGTTGCCGGATGTGAACACAATATCGATCCTCGGACTTACCTCTGCGTCGGGCCCTTCGTTCCCAAGCGGACACGCGGCAAGGGCCTTCGCAGTAGCGGCCTTGTTGACGTTTGGCCGCGGACCCAGACGCTATGGAGTCGGCTTCGTCCTGGCGGCTGGCATCGCGTTGAGTCGCATCTACCTGGGACTGCACTGGCCATCCGACGTGCTTTTCGGTGCTCTCTTAGGAGTGATCGGCGCATTGCTCCTGCGGTCGTATGCGAGGCCCGACTCATCTTACGGGCGTGCCAGGACGAATCTGATCCGATTCCTTGTGCGTCCGTCGATTTCGATGCGAAGCAAGGTTACGTCGGGTTGCAGAAAATCATCACGATTTGCTGTTCATGCTTTTGTGCAAGACATGGACAGTTCGGTCATGACAAATTTCCACGACATTGGTCGTAGTCCGATGCAACCCTTATATCGGGCCTTTTGCATTGGATACACGAAGTGAGTGGGGACTCACTGGATATGGGGGAGAGTCGGGAGCGGTCCCGCGTGAGGCGAGTAGTGTGTTGGTGATGTCCCCTTTTTCTGAACCACTAACGAGTGCCTGACCACTCTGCAGGCTTCTGAATACGGGTCCTCGTCGATATCCTATTGAGTCGTTCTCATATGCTGACCTGCAAGATCATCATCCGCGGACCTTCAAATCACACTAGTCCCAAAGGCCGTTCTTAACCATGACAATCCCAGTCCCGCTCAGGACTAGCACGAAACCGCTGAGGAACACGAGTATGAGAGCGCCTACGGCGGCGGGCTCCGAGATCCCAAGGATGTTTGGCCTGATGTAGGCACACCCTATCCAAATCACGATGCCAATAAGCACCATCGCGAATCCCTTGGCTGTCCCGTTCAAGCGATCGTCATTCGTGCTAAGCACGCTCCACGGTTGTCTTCGAGCTCCGCTGTCTGATAAGGCGTCTACAGTCCGATTATGGTGGGCGTTGTTGATAATACATACGACCAGAAAAGGCTGAAGACAGTTACAGTGGACCCTGTGGGATTTGAACCCACGGCCTCTTCCTTGCGAAGGAAGCGATCT
>CAZTFD010000166.1:0-3914 GCA_964612225.1 uncultured Thermoplasmata archaeon
CGGGCCGCAATTCGCAGTGAAGAACATCGGGACTGCCAGCGACCCTCAGATAGATGTCATGTTGACCCAGATCTCGCTTCAGGGCCTGAACAAGATAATCGGAGGCACCGGCTCTAAGGGAATCACCGCCGAGCTGCTGTACGCGGACACGACAGCGTACGAGAACAGCGGAGGATCTCAGGTCTCCATCACGATAGTATCAAACCACGGCTACGCATGGTACCAGTTCTTCCTTAGATCCTTGAACGGCACGGCCGACATGACGCTTGGCGACGGGTTCAACCTGACCAAGACCCTTTACTCATTCCCCGACAAACTGAGCAACTACTACATCATCACCCTGACGATAGACAATGTGGAGATCCTGGACTACACGCGAGCCACCGTGAAGCTCTCGGTAGGAGAGCTCGGAGTATAGGAGTGATCCCATGCCTGAAGTTCAACAGAAGGTAAAACACGAAATCGAGGTCAAGACCCCGCCGATGCCGCTAGGAGCCAGGATATATCAAGGCTGGGTGGGAGCACTGAGCAAGCTGAAATCATCCCCTCTTGAGATAAGAGCCCCCAGGGGTGCTGCCGCAAGGAAGCGCGACTGGAGCCATGGAAGAGGCTCAGTGTACACCCAGATACCGCCCATAACCGACTCCTCCATTCAGGAGATCGGCTTCTACAGCGTGGTCGAGCCGTTCAGCTACACAAGAGCGACATACAACAGCACGACCAGCGAGTACATCCTGGCAAACATAGAGCCCACCCTGACCGAGGACGAAGAGGAGCTCCTGAAGCTCATCAAGGAGACCCTCGAGAAGACACTCGAGTACGAATGGGACAAGCTGGCCGTGATGGACAAGAAGACATTCCTGGAGAGGAGCGTTGACAGCTTCATCAAGTCCAGGGGCATCAGCATCGAGCCAATATCCAAGGACAAGATCACCTACTTCATATCTAGGGACTTTGTGGGCTATGGGATGATAGACGCACTGATGAACGACAAGAACATCGAGGATGTCTCGTGCGACGGCGTTGGAATCCCGCTGTTCGTCTTCCACAACAAGTTCGAGTCAATCAAGACGAGCGTATCGTTCGACAACGAAGACGACCTCAACTCGTTCGTGATCAACCTCGGCCAGAGATGCGGCAAACAGCTGTCCGTCTCGAACCCGATATTGGACGGCACGACTCCCGAAGGACACAGAGTACAAGCGACATACGCCAGGGAGGTCACGACCAGGGGCGCGTCGTTCACCATAAGACGGTTCAAAGAGAAGCCCTTCACTCCGGTGGAACTCATCAAGTATGGGACCGCGTCGCCTGAGATCGTGGCGTACTTGTGGCTCAGCGTCGAGCACGGCGAATCCGCCATCATTTGTGGCGGCACAGCCAGCGGCAAGACGGCGACGCTGAATGCAATGTCACTGTTCATCCCGCCAGGTGCCAAGGTCGTCACCATGGAGGACACGAGGGAGATCAACCTGCCCCACGAGAACTGGATCCCCGGCACGACAAGGTCCGGCGTTGGTGAGCGGGGCCCGGACGGAAAGGCCGCAGGGGAGATCGACATGTACGACCTCGTCAGGGCCGCCTTGAGACAGAGGCCCAACTACATCATCGTCGGTGAGGTCAGAGGCAAGGAGACCTACACGATGTTCCAGGCGATGGCCACCGGGCACACGACCTTTTCCACGATGCACGCCGACAGCGTGAAAGGAATGGTCAACAGGCTCGAGAACCCGCCCATCAACTGTCCCAGGATACTGCTCACGGCTCTGAGGAACGTCATCATCCAGACCCACGCGAGGGTAGGGATGGGCATGGTCAGGCGGATCAAGCAGCTCATAGAGATCGTCGGTTTCGAGCCCGAGACGAACGAGCTCATAAGCAACACCGTCTATGAGTGGGACCAGGCGTCTGACAAGTTCATATTCAAAGGCCACAGCTTCCTCTTCGACAAGATAATGGAGATGAAGAACTTGACCCACGAGGAACTCACGGAGGAGTTCGAGCGCAGGGTCGACATCGTGAAGTACATGGTCGCGAAGGATATAGCGGACCACCGCGAAATATGGGGTCTGATCAGGGAGTATTACAAAGACTCCAAGGCCACCGCAGAGATGGTCCGCAGGGAGCTCTACGGGGCGGCTCCTAAACCCGCGCAGATAGTAGTGCCCGGAGGTGAGGCAACTGCCTGAGATATCCGACGTCTTCAAGAAGGTCGAGGTCAAGCCTTCTCAGTACCTCAAGACCACGATCACGGGGTCGGGCGAGAGGCTCGGCCCACATGCTGTGAGACTCACTAAGGGCGCCGTTCCCGAGTACATCAAACTCTCGCCGTTCCAAGACCTCGCCTGGAGGACGATGGGGAAGCGCGCCAAGACGAGGACAGCCCAGCTGCAGCAGCTGGATGACTCGCTCCTGAAGGCCCACATGAAGATCAGGCCAGAGGAGTACCTGGCATATGTGATGATGGGCACGCTCGTCTCAGCCATCATAGGCGTGGCAATCGGCATAGGCGTCGGTGTTGTCCTGTTCGGTCTCCTGGGCGTGAGCGTGGTTCTCAGAGTCGTGGTGGCGGCCCTCGCGGTCGGCCTGCTACCGATAATGGCATACATGATGTTGCTCGGCTCCCCGAACTCGAAGGCCAAGAGGCGTGGAAGAGACATCGAGAAACGGATCGCCGCAGCGATGAGCTTCATCTCGGCGATGGCCTCGGCTGATGTCAACATCGACGTCATATTCAAGGAGCTGTCAAGGCAGAAGGTCTACGGAGAAATCAGCCAGGAGGCCGCGTGGATAACAAGGGACACCGAGCTGCTGGGGTCCGACATCCTCACTGCCATCAAGAAGGCGGCCAGGAGGTCCCCGTCCGCGAAATTCCAGGACTTCCTACAAGGCGTCATAACCACGTCAACATCCGGCGGGCAGCTGAAACCGTACTTCCTGCTCAAGGCTGAGGAGTACCAGAAAGAGAACAAGCTTGCCCTCAAGTCCCAGATGGAGACCCTGGGCATGCTCGCGGAGTCGTTCGTGACCGTCGTCGTCGCGTTCCCCCTGTTCCTTGTGCTCATCCTGGCGATCATGGCGATCGTCGGCGGCGGGGATCCCGACTTCATGGTCATGATGCTCTACCTGATAGTGCTCGGGATGATTCCTGTGTCACAGTTCGGTTTCATTTTCGTCATCTGGAACATGTCAAAGGAGAGTGCGATGTAGATGCCGGCCCAGATAACCATGAATGAGCAGGAGAGGGAGAAAGCCCTCAAGAGGATCCTGGCGACTGAGAAGGCGGACCTCACAAGGACCCTCTTGGGCGCCTCGATAGGTGTGGCCGCGCTGTTGATATTCATGGCGGTCGTGGACTACATGGGAAGCCTGAAACTTCCCCTAGACCCGATTGACTGGATCATTTTCGCGATTGCGGTGATGATCGGCCCGTACGGGTTCTACGCGAGCACCAGGGAGAAGCGCGTGAGGGAGATCGAGACGAGGTTGCCCGACTTCCTGAGAGATGTCGCAGAGGCCGGCAGATTCGGCATGACGCTCGCGGACGCTGTAGTCGTCGCATCGTCCGGAAGATACGGTCGACTGACACCAGAGATCAAGAAGATGGCCGCGCAGATCGAGTGGGGCGTGCCCGCCTCCGAGGCCATCAGACTCTTCTCCGAGAGGGTCAAGACGCCTCTGGTCACAAGAATGGCGTCAATCATCATGAAGGCCAACGACGCGGGCGGCAATGTCGCCGATGTGCTTAGCATGGTCTCGCACGACGCGAAGGAGACCATCCTGACACAGGAGGAGAGGGCTGTTACGATGCAGACCTATGTCCTAGTCGTATACATCGCCTTCTTCGTGTTCATCGCCACCATCCTGATCCTGCAGGGCCAGTTCCTCCCGAAGATGGAACAGGCGGGCAAGCA
>CAZTFD010000167.1:0-3882 GCA_964612225.1 uncultured Thermoplasmata archaeon
CAAGGCCGGCGAGAAGTCTGAGGAACTCAGCGCGGCGGCCGTCGTCATCGCCACCGGAGGGGGATGGACGTCATTGAAGGGCCCGCTCGCGAAGGCCGTCAAAGACGCCGTCCCATTGTACAAGTTCTACGAGCATATGCAGTCAGGCTCGGTCCCGAAGGGACCGGTCGTGATCGTCGATACTCCTGATCCCGCGGGCAAGACAATGAGGGTCCAGGACTACGCGTGGGACGACACGCTAGAGACGGTGATCGAGCTCAAGAAGAAGCATCCGGAGCTGTTGATCTATGTCGTTTTCCAAGAGATGAGAGCATTCGGCCTGTCTGAGCTCGCGTACAAAGATGCCGCGGACCTTGGCGTCAGATTCGTCAGATACGATAAAGCTGGAGCGCCGAAGATAGATGCCAAGAACCCGGTCGCACTCACGGTAAAGGATTTCTCACAAGGAGAAGTCCTGAACCTCAAGTTCGGAACGCTAGTGTTCGCGTCGATCCCGCCGAACCTGGACAACCAGGTAATCGCCGATGCTTTGAGAATTCCGATGACCGTCGACGGCTCGATCAGACGCGGGAGCATCCAGAGATGGCCCGTGACCACCCCGAAGCCGGGGGTCTTCGTCTGCGGGTCCGCACTGTTCCCGAAATCAAGGCAGGCTGCAAAGGCGGAGGGCGAAGCCGCAGGAACAATGGCCGGCGAGTTCGTCAAGCGCGGAATCATAGAATACGGCGGCTCTGTCGCGCAGGTCACGCCCGAGAAGTGCTCGGCCTGCCTCACATGCATCAGGACATGCCCGTATGAGGCACCGTTCATAGGCGACGCCAGCAAGGCGGAGATCAGAGTGCAGGCGTGCCAGGGCTGCGGCATGTGCGTCGGCATATGCCCGAGCAAGGCGATAGACCTGCACCACTACACTGACGATCAAGTGATGGAAGAGGCGCGCACGCTTCTCGGAGGTGATTTCTGATGGCCGAGAGAAAGCCTAAGGTCATCGGGTTCTGCTGCGAGAGGCACGGCATGGACGCCGCGGTCCTGTCTGCGAGGAGCGGGAAGCAGTTCGATGCGAGCGTTCGCCTGGTCCAGGTGCCGTGCACCGGCAGAGTCGATGGAATCCATATCCTGAAAGCGCTCGAAGACGGGGCAGATACTGTCTTCGTTCTCGGGTGCCTAGAGAAGAACTGCTACTACGACACCGGGTCGATAGAGGGTCGGAAGAGAGTCGAGTACGTGAAGCAGATGCTATCCGAGGTCGGCATCGAGAAGGAGCGGGTGGAGATGTTCAATGCGGCCTCCACGAACGCGTGGGCCTTCCCGGAGATAGTCTCGAAGATGGTCGAAGTTGCGAAGAAGCTTGGTCCCATCGGGGGTGAGAAGGAATGATAGTGGCGAAGAGGAAGCCCCTGAACGAGATCGCAGAGATGCTCGCGCCTTACAAGAAGGTCACAGTCATAGGATGCAGGAGCTGCGTGGCTATCTGCCTCGCAGGCGGCGAGAAGGAGGTCAAGATGCTCGTGTCCGCCCTCAAAGTGAAGAACAAGAAGGAGGGCAGGAAGCAGGAGCTGGAAGGCCTTGTTGTCGAGAGACAGTGCGAGAAGGAGTGGGTGAAGGAGGTCGAGAACAAGGTGCTCGGTTCAGACATCACCCTCTCCATGGCCTGCTCGTTGGGCGCGCAGACGATCGGAGACATGTACCCTTCACATCTGACATTCCCAGGACTGAACACGGGCATCTTCGGAGTTCCGGAGGAGCAAGGCGTGTGGTCGGAGAAGTGCGTCGGCTGCGGGGACTGCATCATACACACTACGGGCGGCATATGTCCCATCTCGAGATGTGCAAAGAGCATGCTCAACGGGCCTTGCGGAGGCTCATCCGACAGGAAGTGCGAGGTCAACCTCGAGGTCGACTGCGCTTGGTCTGCCATCTATGACAGGCTGAAGATTCAGAACAGGCTGGACCTGATCGAGAAGATCACGCCAGCGAAGGACTGGTCCACAAGCCACGCGGGCGGGCGCAGGGTGTACGTGCGCGAAGATGCGAAACTCACTCCCCACCAGAAGAAGGGGAAGGAGGCGGTCCAATGAAGGCTGGCAGCAACCTCGAGAAGGTCTTCGAATCCGGCAAGTTCGCCGTCACAGCCGAGATCGGTCCTCCACAGTCCGCAAACCCGGAACCGCTGACGCACCACGCGAAGATGCTCAAAGGCTCTGCAGATGCGTTCAACTTGACCGACAACCAGACGGCCGTCGTGAGGTTGTCCAGCATCGCGAGTGCGGTCATCATAATGCGGGAGGGCGTGGAGCCCGTGATACAGATGACCTGCAGGGACAGGAACAGGATTGCGCTCCAGAGCGACCTGTTTGGAGCTGCGGCGTTGGGCGTCAAGAACGTGCTCTGCCTCACAGGGGACCACCAGATATTCGGCAACGAGAAGGCCGCCAGGAACGTGTTCGACTTCGATTCGATCGTCGAGCTACAGGTGTTCAACCAGCTCAGAACTGATGGCAGACAGGTCGGAGGCGAGGTCGTCAAGGACCCGCCGAAGACGTACCTAGGGTGCGCTGAGAACCCGTTCGCAACCCCTTACGAATTCAGGGTATCGAGGCTGGCCAAGAAAATCGCAGCAGGAGCCGACTTCTGCCAGACACAGGCAATATTCGATATGGATATGTTCGAGAAGTGGATGGACGAGGTCAGGGCGAGAGGGCTGGACAAGAAGATGCACATCCTAGCGGGCGTCATCCCGATGAAATCAGCGGGCGCTGCCAGATACATGAAGAACAAGGTGCCCGGAATGATCGTCCCCAACCACATTGTCGATCGAATGAAGAACGCCAAGGACCCAAAGGAGGAGGGGATCAGACTCTGCGTCGAGCAGATAGAGCACCTCAAGAGCGTGAAGGGAGTTCACGGCGTGCACATCATGGCTGTCGCGTGGGAGGAGATGGTCCCGAGGATAGTCGAGATGGCCGGGCTGTTGCCGAGACCGACTTTCCAGTAGTCCGGCCCATTCCGGACTAACGTCTCCAGGCTTCGTCGCGTGCGCACGAAAACCGTTATAAACAACCAGGCAATAACATGGTGGCATACCCATAGATGTGAGGGGAGGGATGCTTCAGCCTACAGCGGAGCGAATGACGAATGAGCAAAGTGAAGAGGGCATTGGTCAGCGTATCTGACAAGACGGGCTTGGTCGAATTCGCAAAGGGATTGTCAGAACTCGGTATCGAGATTCTATCGACAGGTGGCACTATGTCCGCCCTGGAGAAGGCGGGAGTGCCCGTGATCGGCGTCTCCGAGGTCACTAAGTTCCCGGAGATGTTGGACGGAAGGGTCAAGACGCTACATCCGGCGATCCACGGCGGCCTGTTGGCCATGAGGGAGAAGCCGGAGCACATGGAGGCGATCAGGCAGCACGGGATAGAGCCAATCGACCTTGTGGTCGTCAACCTGTACCCGTTCGAGGCCACGGTTGCCAAGCCGGGCGTGAAGATCGAGGATGCCATAGAGAACATAGACATCGGCGGGCCATCCATGATAAGATCGGCTGCGAAGAACAACTCGGCCGTGGCAGTTGTGACGAACCCGGCGATGTACCCGCAAATCCTACAGGAACTGAAGGACAACGACGCCCATCTGTCGGAGGAGACGAGACGGAAGCTCGCTCTCGAGGCCTTCCGGACCACCGCAAGGTACGATTCCGCGATCTCGCAGTACCTGAGCAAGAATTTCGGCGGCGGCGAGCTGTTCCCCAAGAACCTCACACTGTCCTTCGAGAAGCTGGGAGACCTGAGGTACGGGGAGAACCCGCACCAGAAGGCTGCGTTCTACAAGGACCTGTTCGACCAGACGCCGCTGAGCGTCGCAGCCGCGGACAAGCTGCACGGC
>CAZTFD010000168.1:0-3876 GCA_964612225.1 uncultured Thermoplasmata archaeon
AAGACGCTCGCCCGTCTTCTCGGGATCAAGCGGATGACCATGGGCGTAAAGCACGCCGACGAGGGAGCGTACGTGGTAGAGGCCATCTACGGCTATTCTCCGAAGGCCGCCGACGCGATCAAGAAGCTCACATATCCCATCAAGTATGTCGACACGATCATCGAAGCGGGTCAGACCCCTCTCCTCGGGTCAACGGTCAAATGGAGGACCAAGATTGGAAGAATATCGTACTATATGCCGGCCGAAGGCCAGAGGGTCATCCCACCAGAGGAGCTTCCGTACTATCCCGAACCCGAGCTGATACGCCTACCCAGAGGAGGCAAGGGCAAGTGGCATGAACTGGATTACATAGACACTCTCATTCTTGACAAGAACGGACTACCCATGGCCTACATCGAGGTCCTGAAGCCGAGGGACGACCGCATTCCGGATGCGGATACCATCGAGGTCATCGAGATATTCGCTAGCTTGGCTGGCATCGCGATCGAGAACGCGCGCCTGTTCCAAGAGCACATCGACAGCCGCAGGGACTCCGAGCTCTACTCGGACATCCTATCGCACGATATCAAGAACTTCAACCAAGCGATCCTCGGCTACCTCGACCTTCTGCGGATGAGGACGGATAAGCCAGAAAAGATTGCTATCATAGATAAGATCGGGGAGCAGGTCATGAACACCAGCTGGCTTGCCAGCAACGTAAGGACGATGTCCAGAGTGACATTCGGAGATGTCGAGCTTACGAGGACCGACCTCGGACAGGTCCTTCTGGAATGCGCCAGGAGCGTGTCTCAGTATTATCCTGCGCGCAAAATAACGTGCAAGACCGACATCGCGCAGAATCAGTATTTCATCGAAGCGGACGAGCTGGTCAGGGAGCTGTTCACCAACATACTCACCAACGCGGTGAAGTATGATTCGCATGAACCTCTTGTGATCGAAATCGCCGTTCAAAGCGTCTTCGAGGGCAACCACAAGTATTGGCTTACATCGATTGCGGACCATGGCATCGGCGTTCCGGACGAGATCAAGGGCGTGATATTCGACAGGTTCTCGAAGGCCCCGAAGAAGAAGGGTTCGGGCATGGGCCTGCACATCGTAAAGACCCTTGCGAGAAGGTACGAAGGCGCTGTATGGGTGGAGGATCGCGTTCGAGAGGACTTCGCCCAGGGTGCGGTCTTCAAAGTGAAGCTCCCGGCGGTCGAGTAGTTAGAGCGTCTACAGGAAGGCTACTCCGTCCATCATGTGGACGATCGTCCCGCCAACGCGCACGGATTCGATGTCTCCCCCATCCGCCGTCCTGACCTCGATCGAGATCTTGCTCGGCCTTTCAATCTCATACCCTTGCTCATTGGTCATCTTGGTAACCTTTCCTACCGGCACGAGCCCGTGGTGTACGAGATAGGCGCCCAGGCAGCCGCTGGCGCTTCCGGTCGCCGGGTCCTCGACGACACTCCTCGAGACAAGAGAGAAGCCCCTTGAGTGTGTTGTGGATGAGCGGTCCACTGGGTCCAGACATGTCACATAGAGATCCACAACGCCTTTTGGGAGCGGCCTTATCGCTTCCGTGAAAGCGGAGACATTCCCTGAGGCGTTCTCGACCGCTCTTCTCGATTTCACAGGAACGATCACCCAAGGAAGACCGGTGGACACAAGCTGGATCGGCATCCTCTTTGTGTCGAAGTCAGACTTCTTCAGCCATAGCGCATCCGCGAATATGCTCGTGTCGTCGAAGGTCCTCATGAACTCCGGCTTGTTCTGGACCGTCACGACCTGCGTGACCTTACCATTTGACGAATGAATCTCGACTGGCATCACGCCCGCCTTGACCTCCATCTTGACGGTCGTCACTGGGGCCCTGAGCTTGATTCGGCCTTCTCGCGCGAGTACGTAGAACGTTCCTAGAGTCGGGTGACCTGCATACCTGACCTCCATGTCAGGCACGAATATCCGAACCCTGAAATCTGCCCCGGAGCCTTTGGTAGGAGGCAACACGAAAGTCGTCTCCGAGAGGTTCATCTCCTTGGCCAGAAGCTGCATCTCCCGGGACGTGAGGTTCTCTGCATCAGGGAACACCGCGAGCGGATTTCCACCGAACGGCTTCTTGGCGAATACGTCTACGCGTACGTACCTGGCCTTTTTCATGGGATCGGTCCAGGAATCTATTTCCTGCACTTAACCATGTTGCATAGCAGGTCGTAGGCCGCCTGTCTTCCAAGGTCGAAGGCTTTCAGGTTCACATCGACCGCCTTCTTCGGGACGTTCTCAGCGATCGACTGTCTGAGCGCATCAATCGGCACCGGGAACGCCTCCAAAGCGGCGATGGCCCCGAGCATCACCATGTTCTCCGTCAAGGGGTTGCCCGCCTTCTTCGCAATTCCGAGCGCATCTACCACTGCAATCTTGTCAGTGACCTGAGCCAGCCGCGAACGCACATCCTCCGCGGACATGTATTTCACGACCTTGTCCTTCATGTGCGCACCCGTCTCGATGATGGGGTGTTGTACGCGCGAATTCATCAGCACGACGCCTCCAGGGCTCAGGTACTCAATGTACCTCAGAGCCTCGAGCGCGTCCAGCGCCAGGAGCGCGTCTGCGCCCCCAATTGGGATTAGCGGCGATCGTATCTCCTCGCCTATTCTCATATGTACGTTGATGGACCCGCTCCTTTGGGACAGCCCGTGCTGTTCACCTGTCAGCGCGCGTATCCCCGCTGCTGCGCACGCAGATCCCATCACATTCGACAACAGGACGAGGCCCTGGCCTCCCACTCCCGACATGTACACGCTGAAATCCTTCTGTCCCATGCTCACTCGCCCTCCCTCAACTTGATCGACCCGAATGGACAGAGCTTCGAGCACACGTCGCACCGGTCGCACAGCTCCTTCGTTATGAACGCCTTTCTGTCATCGTCGTCAATCGATATGGCCGGACAATAGAACTCCCTGATGCATGTGTAAGGCTTCTTGCAGACGTCCTTGTCGACCTTGTTCGTCTGGATGACCTCGCCCCGCTTCCTCTTGTTCCTGTCCGCGTATAGGGCGCATGCCCTCCTCGATATGATCACGTTGGGACCCTTCCGTGAGAGCGCCTGTTTCATCGGCTCGACCGCTGCCTTGACTTGGTACGGGTCAACTATCGTGATGTCGGAGATTCCCATTGCCTTGATGACATCCTCCAGGATCAGGGGTTTCGCGGGCTGGCCTCCAGCGTTGTAGTCCCTACCAGGGTCCGGCTGTTGTCCGGTCATTGCGGTGACCTCGTTGTCGAGGATGACGAGCGTGAAGTCATTTCCATGATGTATGGCATTCACCAGTCCTGGCAGTCCCGCGTGCCAGAAGGTGGAGTCCCCGATCATCGCCACGACCTTTTCCTGGGCTGCATACTGCATGCCAGCAGCGACTCCCAGGCAAGCCCCCATGCTGAGCAGGGAGTCTCCGTAGTTGATCGGGTCGAGGAAGCTCATCGAGTAGCACCCGATGTCCGTCGAAAGGATGTGCTTGAGGCCCTTCGTCGCCTGCCGCAATGCGTGGAGGGTCGCGCGGTGCGGACAACCCGGGCAGAAGGTCGGCCACCTTTCTGCAAGCCCGGCCTTTAGCTCATTCGCCTTTGCGATGATGCCTGCGTAGTCCACCGGTGGCTTCGTTCCCACAACTCTGGCAAGAGCGTCGACGACCATGTTCGGGTTGTACTCAAGAGACTCGCTGAAGTGTCCCGTCCATTTGCCGTAGATGTTGACCGACGGATTGGCGTCCTTTGCGATCGCGGTGACATGCAGCTCGAGATACGGCTGGAGCTCCTCGATCACAACCACGGTCTTGAGTCTCCTCAGGAAGTCTCCTATGAGCTTCTTGGGGAGCGGGTACGTTGTGCCCAGCT
>CAZTFD010000169.1:0-3864 GCA_964612225.1 uncultured Thermoplasmata archaeon
GCACATGAGCCCTCTCGCATCAAGCGTTGCTTGCTTTTCCAAGAGAATCTCTCCTGCGGTATTGACAATACCGTGCATAGGCGATTTGCTAGCGTCTAGATATAGTTTTTCACGTTGATGATTCTTGAGTGCTGGCCTGCCGTGGATTGAAAACGGTTAAGTATAAACTTGGCAATACCGTGCAACATGGTTGAGCCGCAGAAGATACTTGCCGGGGACGCCTCATGCAGGGACATCGTGAAGTGCCTCTATAGGCTCTCAGATTTCGAGCTGGCAATATACAAGAAGCTGGTGAGACAGGGGCCATTGAGAGCGGACGATCTTGCCCCCGTCGTAAAGAGGGACAGGAGCACTGTCTACCGTGCGCTCCAGAAACTTGTGTCTTCGGGACTAGCGTTCAGGGACACGAAGTCAATCGAACGCGGAGGATACTACCACGTATATTCTGCCGTCTCGCCTGACGCTCTCAAGACCAAGCTGCACAAGTGCGCTGATGATTGGTTCGACAACATGAATAGCGCGATTGACGATTTTGATCTTGCATAGGGCCATTTGTGAATCCAGGAGAACCGGAATCCTTCTCAAGCCCAATTGTTGCTGTGCGTCCTCCGAAGCGGATATCACCCAAGAATAAGACCAACATGATATAAATCTAGGGAGAAAATAAGATTCATATACTCGCACGAAAATTCACGTTTGATGCCAAGTCTAGTACAAACCCTATCGCACCTGGTACTGGGACAGAAGGGCGGGGAGAACAGAATCCTGATAATCGAGTTGCTGAAGCAACGTCCGTACAACACCAATCAGTTGGCGGAAAGCCTGCAACTGAACTATCGAACGGTCAAGCACCACATAGACGTCCTCCGTGAGAACGGCTTGCTGACCCTGTCGTCTTCTCCGGGTTACGGCGAAGTCTATTTCTTATCACCTGAGCTGGAACAGAATTATGAGATTTTCAAAGACATCGCCAGCAAACTGAAGAACCAAGGGTCCTCCTATGCATTCCTTCATAACGTCTTCGAACAAACGCACGATGCAGTGATAGTAGTCGACGAAGAAGGACTGGTCATGTTCTGGAATAAGAGCGCTGAGAGACTGCTTGGATACTCTGACCAGGAAATCCTTGGAAGACCAATACCGATCTTCAATGATCCCGAATTCCTCAGACTAGCTATCAAAGAAGTAGCTGACAAGACGGAGCCACGGGTGCAAGAACTAGTGGGGAAAGACAACCTAGGAAAGCCGATTGATCTTGAGATCAGTCTCGGTGGCATAGCTGACGATGAGGGGAAGATTGTAGCATATTCCATTCTGGCGAGAGATATTGGAGTAAGGAAACGAAACGAGGAACGGCTGAGATACTTGAATGTGCTCCTTACTGCCATAAATGACGTAAATCAGTTGATAAACAGAGTGTCAGACATTGACACCCTCATCCAGCAGGTAGCTGATCGGCTTAATGATACTCAGCTGTTCATCGACGTTTCCATTGGCCTGCAGCGTGATCCGGACAGCAACAGTATCATTATTGTCGGGCATCGCGGAGTGCATGGAGCCGATTCCTGGAGAATAACGCCTGAAGGAGGGGGGCAAGGACCCAATTGCGTGAAATCAGTCGCCAAATCAATGAAGACAGCCATCGTCGATGGAACCGGAGAGAGCTGTGTGGAGTGCCATGGCAACTGTGATCATGAAGGGCACTCGAGTGTGATAGTCCCGATGAAGTATCGAGACAGCCTCATAGGAATCCTCAGCGTTTGTCTTTCGCCTGGCCATGGGATCTACAAGGAGGAAGTCAGTCTTCTTGAGGAAGTTGTGAGGGATCTTACGCTAGCTAGGGTCAAGATGTTGGCAGAGGATCTATTGGCCGAGAGCGAAGATCGATTTTCGTCAGCTCTTTTCGCTGCAAGGAGCGGCGCCTGGGATTGGGATCTTAAGACAGGTGCGCTGGCGTGGTCCGACGGTTTGGAGCGAATCTTCGGCTTTGGCCAGGGTGACATCAAATTCACGCACGATGCACTTCTCGACCGCATTTACATCGAGGACCGCCACAAAGTCGCTGCTGCAGTGGATGCATGCTTGAAGGGCAAGAAAGAATACGACGTCGAATATCGCATAGTATGGCCTGATGGTTCAATCCATTGGATAATCGAAGCCGGGGACATCCTGCTGGGCGAGAACCGAGAACCCGCCCGTATGCTTGCGGTCGTGAGCGACATCTCAAAAAGGAAAGTGCTAGAAAGCGAGCTGCACAAGGCTCTCGACAAGGCGCAAATTCGTCAGATTGGAGCCACAAACTGCTGACTAGATTTGTATCTAATCCTGCCTTGAATTGCCTGTGATTTTGAAACAACGGTATAATGGCAGGGGCACATCGCGAAGTAGGCGAAAAATGCAGGAGTATGTAAAATTGGCACTAGTAGAGGATAATGGTATAGTCGGAAAGCGCTCGGATGCCTATCATGGAAAGTCGGCATCCATCGTCGGATCAAGGCTTGGGAATAGAGCAGATCGTGCTCGATATTGGCCTGCGATTCTCATTTCAATGATTGTTGTTCCAATGATTGTTGTTCTGGGCTTCTATGCGGCAATCCCAGCCCAGGCAGCTGGTCCAGCGACAGTGAACCTTGGAACAGCCGGCAATTTCGTGATTCTGGCAAAAACAGGAATCTCAAACACGGGATCCAGCCAAATCTGGGGTGATATCGGAGTAAGTCCAATCGATTCGACAGCCATAACTGGATTCGACTTAGTCTATGTCACTGGGGCTGAGTATTCAACATCAGCTCTGGTCACTGGGAACGTATATGCCCCCGACTATGTTGAGCCAACCCCAACAATGTTGACTACGGCAGTGGGCGACATGGAGACCGCGTACACCGACGCAGCCGGACGGATAAACCCTGATTATACTGAACTGTACGCCGGAGACCTTACAGGTCAAACCCTCACTCCCGGTCTTTACAAGTGGGGTACCGCAGTTCTGATATCTGCTGCTGGAGTCACGATCTCGGGCGCCGCAAGCGATGTCTGGATCTTCCAGATAGCGCAGAACCTAGACTTGGCCAGCGGAGCCATTGTCACTCTTAGCGGCGGCGCAGTGGCCGCCAACATCTTCTGGCAGGTAGCCGGTCAAGTTACTCTTGGTACGACGGCTGCCATGAAGGGAGTCATACTGTGTCAAACGGCGATTGTGGTGAATACTGGCGCAACTATGGTGGGCAGGGCGTTGGCACAGACAGCGGTCACACTAGACTCCAACATGATCGATGAGTCGGGCACCATGATACCAGAATTCTCGCAAGTCCTGATCCCCCTGGTCGGAATGGTGTTTGTGGTGGCTATAGTTAGCCGAGTCAGAAATCAGAGGAAGAAGTAATCTCCTCTGATCCTCAACCCTTTCTCTTTTTGTTGTTTTTTATTTTCGTATCTTCTTCTGAGATCGCTCGGTTGACTTCTTCTCAAAGTGATGAGGGCGAGTGTCTCGACTAGTCTCCACCGCGAACTGCCAGTTGAATTTGCATCAAATCCTGCAACGAATTGCCGATGATGTTGAGATAACGGTATAGCGACTGCTGACGTATCCGGAGTTGAGATTATGGAAGCTAGCAAACCGAAGCCGGTAATGAATAGAACTGTGTTGATTGCAATAGTCATTGTGATTGCTCTCATAGTGGTAGGACTTGGGGGGTACATATTGTACAAATCTGACGGGATTGGAGGGGGATCAGGAGCTGGGCCAGCAACTGTGAAGCTTCGATCGGCTGGCGATTTTGCGATTCTAGCGAAGACAGGGATCTCGACTACGGGAACCACATCGATTGTTGGAGATGTTGGGATTAGTCCAGCCGCTGCATACTT
>CAZTFD010000170.1:0-3859 GCA_964612225.1 uncultured Thermoplasmata archaeon
ACCCGGAGCTGCCCAAGCTCGACATCATGAGAAAGTCCGAGGGCATTCTGATCAAAGGTTTCGAGAAGGAGGGCAGGACTTTCGGGGACGTGAAGTGCTTCCTCGCCACAATACACAACATGGAGTGCGCGGTCGTGCTCCCTGTCAGGTCTCACCACACGGACATAATAGAGGTTATCTGTAAGTACCACCTGAGACGCTCGCTTGGCCTCAAGGACGGAGATCAGGTAGAACTGATCGTCTCTCTCTGAACTGCCTGGTCATAATCCTCAAGTGCGTGCTCGCTCAGGGATCTGGCGCCCTTTGTCCAGCCCTAGTAATCGGGACGGAGTCTGACCTTGTCATAATGACTTCTTCTGTCGCGCGAGTTAGCTCTGCCGGCTTTGCAGGTCTTCCAAGCGTCTTCGGCTCCAGGCGCGTCTTCTTTAGCGTCGCCGCATTGAGGACTACCGAGAGCGAGCTGAGTGACATGGCCGCGGCCGCGATTATCGGATTCAGCAAGCCCAATGCCGCAATCGGGATTGCCGCAGTGTTGTATCCCAGCGCCCAAGCAAGATTCTGTCTGATCTTCTTCATGGTTGCTTTGCTCAGCCATATGCCTCGGACAACGTCTTCAAGGTCATCTCGGATGAGGATGATTCCGCCAGTCTCCTTCGCGATATCGGATCCGCTGCCTAGCGCAATCCCGACGTCTGCCTGGGCGAGGGCAGGTGAGTCATTGATACCGTCGCCCACCATGCTCACAACCTTGCCTTCTTGCTGGATCTTCTTGATGACGTTCGCCTTCGCCCAAGGAGGCACCCCCGCGATGATGTGTTCGATGCCGACCTGCTTCGCGATGGCCTTGGCGGTCCTTTCGTTGTCTCCCGTGAGCATGATGACCTCGAGTCCCATCGCTTTAAGTTGCTCAATTGCATGAGCGGAATTTGGCTTCGGCGTGTCAGCAAGCGCGAGTGCGCCAAGCAGCCTCTTGTCGACAGCAAGGAACATCACCGTCTTTCCTTCGGACTCCAACGTGGCAGCATCGGCTTCTAATTGATCATGTTCAACGCCCTCCCCCTTCAGGAAGGCTCTGTTCCCAAGGAGGACCTTGCGGCCTTTGACAGTCCCTCTGACTCCACTTCCTGCGACCGCTTCGAATGACTCTGCTGGACCAACATCGATTCTTCTCGCCTTAGCAGCTTCGAGAACTGCCTTGGCCAGTGGATGCTCAGATCCATGTTCGATGGCCGCAGCATAGGAGAGCAGCTCGTTCTCCGACGCTTCGGCAGTGATGATGTCCGTCACTTTCGGCTCTCCTCGTGTGATTGTCCCAGTCTTGTCTAGGACAATAACTTGGAGTTTCCTTGCCCTCTCGAGGTATTCCCCTCCGCGGATCAGGATGCCCATCTCCGCTCCTCTCCCCACCCCAACCATGAGTGCTGTGGGAGTTGCTATGCCTAGGGCGCACGGGCATGATATGATGAGGACCGCCACGAAGCTCAGAACAGCCAGGGTCAAGTTGCCTGTGAGCGACCAGGCTATGAAAGTGGCAAGAGCCGACAGTAGTACGGCGGGTACGAAGACTGCGCTGACTTTGTCTGCCAATCTCTGGATAGGAGCATTCTTTGCCTGTGCCTCCTCGACCATTCTGATGATCTGGCTCAGGGCAGTATCCGAACCGACTCGAGTCGCTCTGAACACAAGACGCCCATTCAGGTTTGTTGTTGCACCAACGAGTTCGTCCTTGGCGGCCTTCTCGACCGGCAGGCTCTCTCCCGTGACCATCTTCTCGTCGACGGTGGATTGGCCTTCGATAACGATGCCGTCCGCCGGGATCTTCTCGCCTGGCTTCACGACCAGGGTGTTTCCGACCATGATTTGGTCTGCTGGCATTGTTGTCTCAATCCCGTCGCGCAATACTGTGGCCGTCAGGGGGCGCAGGTCCATGAGCTTGCGAACGGCGGCCGAGCTGCGCTGTCGGATGTAATCCTCCATGAACCTGCCCAGCAGCACAAAGGCGATGATGATTGCGGAGACCTCGAAGTACACGTTCTTCTCGTCGACGGATAGTAATGATGGTGCGAATATCACAACAACGCTGTAGAAATAAGCAGTCAGCGTGCCTATGGTGATCAAGAGATCCATGTTGGCGCGTCTGCTAATGAGCGCGCGATAGGCTCCTATGTAGAATGGCCAACCGCCAATGAACTGGATGGGAGTGACGAGGAGGAACAGCCAGACACCCCAAGTGAACCACGGTAGGGACGGAATGGGCGCCCATGTGACCAATGTCGCTCCTGCTGCCAATCCAAGGAAGACTGCCACCCTGAGGACTGCCAGGATCAGGACTCCGGAGAGAGCTATTGTTACCCTCATCTTCAGTGCCTTGAGCTCCTTCTCGGGGTTCTCGAATGTACGCGCGCATGAATCCATGCAGAAATAGTAGTCTCTTCCACCAATCTGCTTATGAATCGCGGTGCGCTTGTCCACTGTCATGCCACAGACCGGATCGCGGGCCAGCATGCTGGGGTCTGTATTGCTTGGGGGCTCCATTGGTGGAGAGGATGTTCCAGCGTGCTTCATCAGAGCGGAGTGTCCTCTAAGGTTGCGCCGGCTCTTGGGGAGCAGAGGGAAGAAGAGGGGGGTGCCTCTCTTCGCCGCGTCCAAGGCAGGAACTGCGTAACCCGCATCGACGATCTTGTCTCTTATGTCCTCTAGGGTTGTGATCGAATCATCGAATGCAACCTGGGCCTCGCCCTTCGTGGCATCAACATATACGGACCTGACTCCCTGAACGGTTTTCAGGGCCGCTTCAACGTTGATCTCGCACGAATGGCAGCTCATTCCCTCGATCCGGACTGTGACATCGTTTATCATTATTCCATACACCTTTCCTATCTAGCGCAGCAGATAATCCAGCGCTAGGACGCCTAGAAGGACACCTGCCATCAACATGAACATCCAATTCCCACCTCCGCCGCATCCACAAGACCTGTGCGAGTCTTGATGTCCAGGATTCGTGACTGCAGGTCTAACCCCCTTCTCATGGCTCTCATGACCCGTGGCGTCGATGTTCGCGTTCTCCTCTTCTTTCGGCTCATTCTCATGCCCGTGTGATCCGCAGCAAGACATTGTTGTCGACCTCAGGAACAAACACTGTCGACGTGGTTGAACCACCTGTTGCTTTCTTTTCCTCGACAGGATGCCCTTCTATTTCGCAGAAAGCAAGTATTTGGACATGATTGGCGATACTTCCTTCCATGAAGCTCGATGTCCACGATGCCAAGATTCTGGAGTTGTTGCAGAAGGATGCACGGACTTCCTTGAAGGATCTCGCGGATGAAGCGAAGCTGACTCCGCCCACGGTGAGCGCGCGCATGAAATCCCTCGAGGAAATGGGGATAATCAACGGTTATCATGTCGCCATACCTCCGGAAGCCCTCGGGCAAAGGGTGATGTTCTTCGTGCTGAAGGCCAAACCGGCAGACCTTGAAATTGCTGGCGAGGCTCTAGCCAGGAACCCTTTGATGCGTGAAGTGCACCTCGCCAGCGGGGGAAGGCTCATCGCGGTTGCGGTGATGAGGGACGCGTCTGATCATGAGCGCCTGACGAAGGCAATCGCTGGAGTCCCAGAGATTCTGGAGTACGACAGCTATTCGGTCGTGAAGAGCCAGAAGAAAGAGAGCTGGGCGATCGTCGCTGAGGGGGCGGAGGTCTCATTGAGCTGCTTCTACTGCCAGAAACCGATTCAGGGTACTCCCTACAAGATACGTCTGGGCGGGCGCGACCACTACCTATGTTGTCCGATTTGCGAGAAGGTTTACAGGGAGAAGTACGCAAAGCTTGAGGCAGGGGCGCGCAAGACCCAGTCGAAAGC
>CAZTFD010000171.1:0-3831 GCA_964612225.1 uncultured Thermoplasmata archaeon
TCTTCCTTCCCTATAGCCCTTTCCACACGATTGACTCAGAAGTCAACGAGGTCGTGGTCTGTCGTCTTCCTCCCCTATGGATGTTATGATGAAATCGTCCCTAGGAATCCGCAGTCTACGAATAGTCGAAAGACCATACGATCTTCTAGTCACGGATACAACCCCGGGAAAAGAGTGCACCTCGAGTGCGACCTATGGATTGGGGCAGATCCCTGACAAAGGGACGAAGTGACCATAATGCGGGAGAACCGCGAATAGAGGCATGTCCGATAGCCCAACGTGTCCGTGAAGATGAGGAGAATTAGGAAGAAGATAACCTGCATCGAGTAGTCAATAGGGACATTTCATCATAGAGGCTTTTCCGAGCGCTGGACTCGGAACCTCTCATGCCCCAGTTGATCGTCATTGCGGTCAGTATCAACGCGCCTCCCGCAGCCGTATATAGGCCTCCGACAACGGTGGCAACCAAGAAGAATGTCACTTCGTCATCTAGACTGACACCTGGGATTTCCCCGAGTCCCATTCTCTCTGCTTCTTCGTTTAAGGCCTTGTTCTCATCTGAGTAATACATGTAGGATAGTACACTCGGGATGAACACTAAGATGCCAAATAGAAGCGCGATGACTCCGCCAATCAGAAACCCCATTGTGTCCGCTTTGCCCTTCGGCAATCCAATCATGACGGCCGACTCCATTCCTCAACGGGCAGAATCGCCATTCCTCCTCTATGGTCTTTTCTCGGGTTCTTGTTTGAACACGACGGCGACCAGCTCATGCCAGGATACCGACACCACGATTCTTATGAACTGGGAGGATGATTCTGGTTTCGGAGGAAATGGATGTTATGTCATCGAGCTGTCCTAGCAGCGAAGATCCCACAAGGAATCTGGTCAAGGTAATCGAAAACCACATGATGTCGTACTGGTCCTGGATATACTCATCGCCAACATCGAGAGTCGAGGACGAACCAGAGTTCTTGAGACTCTCTTGCGACGTCCCCCACCCGATGTGCAATTATGTGTTCAGGTCGCGCTTCCCCGCGCAGGAGGCTGATTCGAGAATCGAAGAGATGATAGACTTCTTCAGATCGCGGGAACTCCCAATGTCATGGATGGCCGGCCCATGCTGCCAACCATCGAACCTAGGAGAGCGATTGACATCACATGGTCTTGCGCTTGAGTCCGAAGTGGTCGGCATGACGATAGACCTGAGGAGTCTCAAGGAGAACCTGCCAACCGCGCATGATCTGACTATCAAGAGAGTCGCAAACGAAGTGGACTCGCAGCAGTATCTTAGGCCATTTGGCATAGGATTTGAGTTTCCTGATTCAGTCGTGACTGGCTGGGGAAGAATGAATGCTTCCCATGGATTTGGCGCTCAGCTTCCTAGATCCGATTATGTGGCAATGATGGACAACGAGCCAATCTCCTGTGCCTCCATGTTCAAGACCCCTGATGCGGCTGGTATCTATTGTGTTGCGACCGTTCCTGGAGTGCGACGAAGAGGAGCTGCCACGGCGCTCATAGTCAATGCTCTTCGCGAGGCCAGAGACGAGGGATACAAACTAGGCCTTCTGCAGGCGAAGGCGATGGGAGCGGGAGTGTATCGAAGGATAGGATTTGTCGACCAGCCCTGCAAGATAGGTTGGTATGTGTGGCAACTGCCGGGCGCAACTCACTAGGCGAGTAGCCGATGAGTCCAAACCCCATCAAGACTTTTCCTTCACCTTTCCTCCCCTATGGGTCTTTCGAATCTGCGCGTGCAGACGCGCGCCTGAATGAGTGGCACTGTGCAATATCACAATAGAGCATGATTGAGAAGCTTCCAAGTGTGGTTGTGATGGGGTAGGCCGGCTCCGAAGCCACATATGCTGGCCAGATTTCAATCAGGCGGAATTGAGATTTGGGAGAACGCACCAAACCCCTTTCTCTTGCTCAGGCTGAGACGGGTCTTGGCATAGTCATGTGATGAGGGCCATGTCATCCAGGATCTAGCGAGAAAGGTTGAATACTTCGCGTGACCCTGGCGTTCTGAAGGAAATGGACGATACCGACAGGAAGCTGATGCTTCTGCTGTACGAGAACCCCAGGATGCATTATCTGGAGCTTGCGAAGAGACTCGGGATTTCCAGGCAAGCCGTCAACCACCGAATGCAGACGCTGACGAAAAGCGGGGTCTTCAGAAGCATGAAGGCAATCATTTCAGTTGGTTACCTTGATGCGGTTCCTGCAGCCGTGTGGGGTAGATCAGAGACAAGATCTGTCGAGAAGACTCTGGATAGACTGGGGGAAAACGAATTCGTTGGCCGTGTCGTCGTCGCCGGGGGGAACTACATCTACGTCCTCGGTGTTCTGAGGAACACGTCGGAACTCGACGGCTATGTCAGTTTCGTGAAACGAGCAGCGGAGATGCCAGAACCCACTGTGGGCATGGCCAATCTCGATGACGACGTCATGCCTGAGTGGGCGAGTGGAGGGAAGCGAAAGCAGGTCTACAAGGAGCTATCTCCCCTGGACTTGAGGATTATTGCCTCGCTCAAAGACAACGCACGCAGGCCGACAGCGAAAATCGCGGATATGCTTAGGGTATCAGCCAAGACGGTAAGGCGACACCTGGAGAATATGAGATCTGAAGGTTCATTGGATTTTGACGAGCCTTGGGATGTCCCGTCAGGCGAAGACATGCTAACCTTAGTGCACGTGAATCTGAAGGCCCATGCTGACAAGTCAGAAGTCGCCAGGAGGTTGCTCTCGAGAGATCCGATTCACGCCAACTACCTCAGGTCCTTTAGCAACCTCCCACGTTTCCTTCTGGGCCTTATCAACTCGGACAAGATGAGTGTGATACGCAGGATCTTGGGGGAGATCGGTGAGGATGAGGATGTCCTGTCAGTCACACCCAATCTCGTCTATATTGAACGCTTGTATGCGAATTGGGCTGAGAACCTGCCTGCAATCTGGATTAGCGCCCCCGAGAAGGCTGGGAAGAGACATCCGAGAACTTGGCCCGCACAGCATTGACTTTGGCCAGCATGAGCAGGGTCCAAGTCTTGGTCAGGGAGTCGGTTATGTCAATTCAGTCTTCACTGAACGGTCAGTGAACTACACACGCGTGACTCCAATGTAACTGTCTCCTTGACCTATCCATATGACGATGGTCGTCAATGTCTGATATGCCGCGCCCGGGAAATGAAGCCCACAGCCAAGGGCGCGAGACAAGCACCTCGAGGGTGGTTCGAGGAGGGGGTGAGAAGACGAGAAAGACGATAGTTGCGGCACTCGTGACATGCATGTTCGCGTTAGTGTGTTCGCTGTCTACGCCAGGCGTCAGAGCGCAGGACGAACAGGCCGAACGGTTGGTCTGCGCGTTTGAGGCAGATGTCGTATGGGAACCAACTCCCTATTGGACAGGGACGGTGTCCGGAGACATCTCAGGGTCTATTGTCATAATGGAGAACCCGGCCAACTTTCCAGGGATAACCGAGCATTTCGACGAGAGTTGGACCATAACAACGACTGATGGAGTCGTCATCAAAGGGTATGATCTGGGAGTCTACAACCTGAACATGTTCAAATTCAGAGCGAACGGCGAGGCGACCGAGGCATCATCACCCGCGTGGGAGTTCTTAGTCGGATATCAGATGCACTTCAGTGGTACAACGACTCCGTTGGTCATCGGCGGAGATGTGCATGCTACTGGTTCAATAGCTCTCATGCCTCCGTGACAGAAGACGGATTCGAACAAACCCTTTCCTTTTGGCCTTTCATCCACTATGGTCCTTTCCGAGGAGATGGTCCAGTGGAACGAGGAGAGACTGGTATACATCCTATCG
>CAZTFD010000172.1:0-3749 GCA_964612225.1 uncultured Thermoplasmata archaeon
GCAATATATAAAGATTGCATCAGCGGCACCCACGACTGGAACATACCATATCGATAGCAGATCCTGCAGGTAGGGCACAGGACTGAGGGCGACTGCGCCCATGAAGGCTGCGGATCCCACCGCTCCTGCACGTTTAATCCCGACTCTCATGGGAAGAGTCCTCCTGAAACCCTTGTCTCCTTCGATGTCCTGGCCATCCTTGACTATCTCCCTGCCGAGAGTCGCCAGGAAAGCAAGGGCAGCGAGGATCCATGCCAACTCCATCCTCTCAACGGCCGCGCCGCCGAACAGGAACAGCGCACCGGTGAGCCAGCTGATGGCCAGGTTCCCAGCGAATCCCTCGGCTTTGAGCAAGAGCTCGTAGCCTACCATGACTGCGATCGATGTCAGCACGATGATGAGGGACCATATGCTCACGAAGACACTGAATCCGACCGCGATGCCGAAGGATACTATGGAGAATGTCAAAGCCCCTGACGGTTTGACCATGCCCGATGGGAGCGGCCTCTCAGGGTGGGCGACCTTGTCCGTCTCTCTATCGAAGTAGTCATTGAGAGAATTGCCCGCGACTGTGAACGAGAACACGGTCGCCATCGAGAGTACAATCTCGAGGGTGTAGGAATCAAGCGCGTCAAGACCGCCACACACGATTGCCGCGAGCAGGCACCCCAAGGCGCCCATGACGCAGTTCCCGAGCCTGAACATCTTGAGGTAGCCCATGACGGCCGATGAACCTCTACGCTCGCTCATTGCCGGTTGTCAGCGCATAGCCGAATATAAGTGTCTTTGTCCGACTGGAGCCCCGCCAAAAGGGTTATGTAGCGGGGTCTGATTGGTCAGGAACGCAATGGCTCCTCCTATTCCGCCAGAGGCATCCAAGGAGATAGAATTCATAAAGGGCCTCGTAGCAAGGCATTTCCCGGTCTACGACGTCCGCGTAACCTACGATGTCGTCGAGTTCTTCTGCAGAGCCGAGCCTACGACGCTAGAGCAGAACTTCGAGGACCTGCGCGAGGAGATGGGCAAGAGCGGCTACATCCCGATGATCACCTACGACAAGGGAGAGCACATAATCACAGTCGCCAAGAAGCCGACCACGAAGTACAGGAGCTCCTATGTCAACATCGGGCTCCTGGTCGCCACTTTCCTGACGATGTTGCTCGCGGGAGCTCTTGACTGGGGCGGATATGCCGATGAGGGGCTGACCCTAGACACCGTCCTCATGGGGATGCTGACATTCACTCTTCCCCTGATGGCAATCCTCGGGGTCCACGAGCTGGGGCACTTCTTCATGGCGAGGAGGCGAAAGGTAGCGGCCTCCATGCCGTTCTTCATCCCATCGATACCTCCTCTGGGGACTTTCGGCGCGTTCATATCACTCAGGGATCCAATACCGAACAAGAAGTCGCTCATGGAGATCGGAGTCGCAGGCCCGATCTGCGGTCTGCTCATGGCGATCCCCTTTGGAATAATCGGGTTGATGCTCACCAACTCCGAAGCGAGGACTGTCCCACTCAATGTCGGGTCAGAGGGCGTGATGGGAATATCGTTCCCGCTCATTTACATGTGGATCGAGCAGCTGGTGCCGATCAATGGCGATTATCTCATGCATCCGACTGCATTCGCAGCATGGGTCGGATTCCTAGTCACCGCCCTGAACCTGCTCCCGGTAGGGCAGCTGGACGGAGGGCATGTCGCAAGGGCGCTCCTGGGCGCGAAGGCGAAGTACCTGAGCTGGGTGACGGTCGCAATCCTGGTGGCTATCGGCTTTTTCTACACGGGTTGGCTGCTATTCGCCCTACTCATTCTGTTCCTGGGCGCAAGGCATCCCCCGCCCCTGAACGACATCACGCCTCTCGACGTCAAGAGAAAAGTGGTTGGCGTACTCGCTTTCGTGATGCTCGTCGTTGCTTTCGTCCCGATCCCAATGACCGCTATCAGTGCGGACCATTCGTTCGAGCTTACTACCGAGCAGGACACGAACGCATCGATTGCGGCGGGCGGGTGGAGCATGTTCTCTCTGCTGGTAGACAACACCGGGAACACATACAACGAGATTCACCTGATACGTGAGTCGTCTCCAACAGCGTGGGAAACGCTCTTCAAGATGCATAACCAGAGCGACGACTACTATTCCGATCCGTTAATACTGTGGCTCAACTCGGGTGAGACCGCAGACATCGACCTAAGGATTGCAGCATCGACATCGGCCGAGTTCGCCCAGACGTATAATGTCACTGTGAAAGGCGTCTCGATGAACAGCTCCGTAACCCGCGAGCTCGCGTTCAACCTCACAGTGACCAGCCCTCCGCTCACTTTCACGGTCATCAACGACAACCTCACGATCCCGCGCGGAACTGAGGGAGATGTCTTCATACAGGTCAACAACTCGGCAACGACGGATGCAAACCTGACGTTTGACGCGTCACAGAACCTCCCTCCATTAGTCGATGTGATTCTATACGCCGTGTCACCAAGCGAGCCTGGCGCGTCGAGGGAGCTCAACATGACGATAATGGCTTCTGGGAGCAACGGGTTTGGAGTTAATGTGTCCGTCAGAGATGTGGCGGCTCTCGGAGAGAAGACAATCCCCATTAACGTCTACTACTCGGGATCATTCTTCGAGACGATCCTTGTGAGGGTTCAGGTGACCTAGAGCTTCTCGAACACGCAGAATCGGCGCGTGAGCGACCTGTGAACCCATAGATTGTGAGTCTCCAACAGCCTGAAGCCCTCGACTCCCTCAAGCAGTCCCAAGTCCGGCACGACGATTGCGACTCGTGACCGTTTCTTGAGGATTGCCCCAAAGGCTTTGAACCCGCGCACGAAGAGCGCGGGGATCTCTTCACCTCCCGTGCTGGTCGACCTTCCGTACGGAGGATCGGTCGCAATCCCATCGACGGGGCCGATCTTCTCCGATATGTCACCAACATCAGATACTCGCAGCTCTGCCCTCGTCTTCAGATGAGCGAGGTTCCTACTCGTTCCCTCCACCATCTTGTCCGAGAGGTCCGATCCCATGGCCTTGAGCCCTATGAGCGAAGCCTCTGCGACAATCGCGCCTGTCCCGCAGAACGGGTCGAGAATGCGACCGCCTGAAGGCACCTGGGTCAGGTTGACCAGTGCCCTTGCATATTTCGGGTGTAGAGATGCAGGGTAGATGTAGGGCATGTAACGGTTCTTGCGCTTCTCGAACGAGGGCCGGTCGATGGCTCCTATCATCGTCCCGATGTGAACCTTCTTCGAGAAGACGATTCTTATGTCACTGGCAGGATGGTGCAGGTCCACGCCCCTTGACTTCCCGAGGACAGTCCCGACACGCCTGCTCGTGCCTGCTAGATCAATCGATGCCTCGCCTACTTTCGTCGATCTCACTCGGATCGGCCCCGGAACGTCGATGTCCCGAACACATGAATCGATGTCCTTGGCGTCGCAGGACACAAGCAGCTCACTCACATAGTGGCAGAGCCCGAGCCTCGATGCGAGTCTGGTCGGATCTGCGGCCGTCTCCAGCAACAGGACCCCATCGTCCTCCCCGACTATCTTCGGCTTTCCCCCGAGAGCGACCGTAGCCGACAACGCTTCGGCTCTCGCCAGCGATTCGCACTCCAGTGAGAGCTCTAGCAGAAGCTTCACGGGCATCGGACAAGCACGGAGACGCTTTAATGTTCCCCTTAATCGCTCACTCCGGCCTCGGACACCATGAACACAGCCTCCGCCTCGGGGAGGTTGGGGGAGTCGATGAGCCC
>CAZTFD010000173.1:0-3737 GCA_964612225.1 uncultured Thermoplasmata archaeon
TTCTTCCCGCAGTACCCAGCATCCTGGGTGGGTGAACTTATGAAAGGCAAAGCTGATAAGCTAGTTGCCAAAAGAACGCTGAGCGCTTTGGCCGTCGTGTGTCTTGTGATTTCCGCTTTCGCGGGCCTTCTGTTCATGATCGATATGGAGCCCACGAGAGCCGCCGAGGGCGACCTGATCGTCGAGAATGGCGAATACACAATTGAGAACCTTGAGCAGGCTGTTGACGGCAATGTCGAAGTGCGCACTGGAGGGACGCTGATCGTCAGGGACGCGACCCTCAGCATCATCAGCAACAACGACCCGAACCTGAAGCACAATATAACGGTGTTCGCCGGTGGCGAGCTAATCCTTGACCACGGCACGATCACCACCTACCTGGACCAGATCAACCCGTGGCCGTTCTTGGACCTCGCAGTCCAAGATGGTGGCAGATTCATTGCCACGAACAATTCGATACTGATGTTCCCTGGGAACATCACGTTGAAGACGGTCGCCTTCATGAGCTTGTCGGATACAATAGTCAAGGCGATTCCGAATGTCGACGATTTCGTGGTTGGCTCAGGCGGCACGATAACTAAAGACTCGGCCGATGACGGTCCTGCGTTCACCCTGACCGACTCGACCTTGGAACTCTACGATTCGTCGATTGAGAGTCTGCCGGAATATGATGCGGACGACAGGATCGCTACCGACCTTGTCCTGAACGGCGAATCAACGCTTATGGCAGTTAACAGTTACATCGATGTCGACTTCGGTCCCGCCCAAGTCATCTCGGATTGGTATAGACACAACAGAATTGTCCTATCCGATCTGTCCGTTGCTCACCTCTATGGATGCTCATTCGAACCGTATCCAGCAAGTTCCAATCTAGCGGATCGGGCGGCCGCGATTGTTGCAGATGGAGACAGCTACATAGCTCCTCCCCTTGCAAAGGAGATCCCGCCTCGAGATACAACTGTGGGTCAGACTGTGACTTCATTATTGGCCAGCGGAGAGGGATTGACCTATCACGTTTTCGGCGGTCAGCTGATGGGGATTGACAGCTTCGATGCAGGAACGCCAGGACTCACTGTTGATGGTGCGACGCTGGTTGTTCGGTATATTGTGGATTCCAGCTACGATGGCACAAGATCCGTTGAATGGAGCACGAATGAAGGAGGTTCGTGGACCTCCACAGGCATTGCTCCTCTCAGCACTGAGACGGCCTTCGTCGAGAAGAGCTACGATCTTCATTCTGCGGGAGTTACCACCACCAACCAGATTGCCACGCTTGATGTAAGCTTCTTGCATGATGGCTCCGCGGGGCAAGTCCAGTTTGACAGCATGTCCGTTGTGATATCTATAGGGCCTGCGGCGTTTATCTACAGATGGTTGAACGTTACAATCGGCGACGAATACGGAGTACCTGCACCCAATTCTGCTACATCAGCGGTGTTCACCGGATCATCCTCCTTTGGTGGTCAGCCATCTTTCTACTTCGGAGACAGCGGAGTACAGCCTCTTCCTCCGTTGGAGATTCTCAACTACATGGGCAAGGATGCGTCTACATTTGGCGTGACTGAAGCTGATGGGATTGTGGTAATCCCCTATCTCACAGACATGATCACTGCTGCTCAGGCACCGGATTCGCTCTTTGTTGGATCATTTGAGATAACGGGGACAAATGGGACTCATGCTTCTACACAGTCGTTCTCCTTCCCAGCGTATCCAGCGATGACTCGTGCAAATCAGAGTTATGACTTCACGGTGTCAATAGAGGGCCTCTCGGCACCCAGCCCTGACCCGTCAAGATGGCTCGTCGTGCCTTTGTCTCCCACTGTCAAGACACTCGAAATCAACGACATGACATACTATCATGCGGGCGATGTCATCGTCGCGAAGGAAGGCACTCTGAGCTTCACGAACTCGGTGTTCCAGCTGGTTCAACCTGGTCCATATACAAAGACCATCTACGTCGATGGGACCGAGACCTCGCTGGCGCAACTACTGTTCCACAAGTCAAGGGTGACTAGCCAGTACCCGATAGACATCATCGTGAAGGGTGACGGGATACTCGAAGCATACGACACAGTAATGGAGGGAGTGAACATCGTCATAGAGGAGAACGCCCACGTGCTGTTCTCAAACGTGACGATGGATGGGAAGATAACCACTGCCTGGGACTCATGGGCCAAGAATATCTCCATCAAGGATTCTGATCTGACCCAGACACCTGAACTATCGGGTAGCGTTGAAGCCGGGTTCACGAACACGAGCGTACCTTCGATAAGTGTCTCTGACGACGCCATTGCTCTGATCTACAGATGGATCCATGTGACTGTGCTTGATGGCGCTGGCTTGCCTCTGCCCGGCGTGAACGTTTCCACGAGATACTACGTCGACCAAACCCCAGCCAACTGGGCAATCAGCAGTGCCGCTCCGGATTCTCTCGGAGTGGCCAAGGTCAATTCGCTGGGGACTAGAATAACCTCGCTCGGGTCGACGTTTGTTGGGAATTACTGGGTGAATGCGACCTATACGTACCCTCCGGTAACAGGACAGTCGTACTACGCGACCAGGGAGATTTCTCTTGGCGTGAAGCCCTATGAGGAACCACTCGGGAAGAACGCTACCTACGCAACAATGTCCATCCCAGATGCGCTGTGCGACCTTACGGTGAACCAAGCCTACACACCTGTCTGGACAAACATTCCGAACCCGAAGATGGGAGACAACGTGACGGTCTATGGCAGGATCAACAACAGCGGTGTAGCGAGCGCTTACAACATAACTGTCGAGTTCTTTGATGACTTGAGTGGTAACAGCCTACCGGAAAGCGATGAGCTGTTCTCCACGACGACGATTCCAGTGATAATGGCCGGATCCTCGGCGGTCGTGAGCGCCTACTGGACCGCAGTCGGTCCGATCGACCCCAATTCGCACAGGCTCCTTGTGGTCGCTGACAGGGCCAACATGATCCACGAGATCGACGATGTCACTTTGGCTCTCGGCATCGGTACAGTGACGGTCAAGAGCCTGCCGGACATAAAGGTCACTGCTGGGACTCTGGGAGCCCCAGACATCAAAGCGTCCGCTGATTTCGTGATCGTAGGAGTTCAGTGCAACCTCCTGGCGAACATCTACAACGACGGCGATAACACTAGCACATTGGTGAATGTCGATTTCTATGACGGTACGAACCTCATCGGCTCGACAACTGTCACCGGGATTCCGCCATACGGCAACAGTCTGGAAGCGTCCATTCCGTGGATACCAACTGGGGCCGGCGTGGAACACTCGATCAGGGTAGTCGCAACGCTCGCTGGCGGATTAGAGGAGGTCAGGTATGACAACAATGAGGACACCGTCCTCATAAAGGTCTACGACCACCCGAACCTCATGCTATCATCGATTGAGACGGTTCCAGCTTTGTCCGTCCCAGGCGGTGAGACGGTGACCGTCACTGCGCAGTTGCAGAATACGCATGAGGCCGTATTCGATGCAGATCCGGAAATGGTGCTCTATATCACATGGGATGGAGGGTCCATTGCTCCGATCTTCTGGAACGTCACTGGCGTGGCGCTCACATCCGAGAGCGGTGCGATCGAGGTGACAACTTCATTCACAACTCCGACCGTGACCGTTCGGACAATGGTGACCTTGGTGATGTGGGTCAACCAGGGGCAATCTCCGGTCGAGTCGACTTATGCGGACAACTCTCAGACGGCTTTCATCAACGTTACTGATGTCAGGCC
>CAZTFD010000174.1:0-1749 GCA_964612225.1 uncultured Thermoplasmata archaeon
ATAACTGTCTAGAACCAGCTCAGAACCTCCTCGCTCCAGTCAACATTGCCAACACGATATTTCTGTCTTTCTCCAGAGATGATGTTCTCGATCGCTTTGGCCACCTGGCTCGGCTTCATGTGGGTCGTGTCGATCTCGCAGACCTCATCCACGTTCTCCAGCGCGTCCACGAGGACCACATCGATGGCTTCGGCTTCGACGTTCTCCTTCACCTTCTTCTCGTCCCAACCCTTCTTCCGCAGACGTTTCTCAAGGACCGCAGGGGAGCATCTTAATACGACCGCGATGTCCGGCCCGAACATGTGCGAAAAGTGTCCTTCAAGGATCATGTCGCCTTCGATCTTCGCAACTGCTTTTGATAGCTTAGCGACGTCGACCTCTTTCGTCTTTCGCTTTCTGTCGTAGCCAGTGAAAAGCTTCAGCTCGTCCACAAGGTCGTTGACATGCAGCACTCTCATGCTCTTGATGAATGCGCACGCGCTTGTCTTTCCCACCCCCGGCGTGCCCGTGACTGCGACTCTCATCCCGGCTAGTGTACTCTAGTCCGGCGATATCAAGTTTCACTGGAAGCGATGGTTTGGGAAACAATTCCTATCCACTAGATCAAGGAAGGATCTGCATCATGATCGGGTACCTGTCCATGTTGACGGAGTCAATCATGTATGGCGTGTCTCCAATCCCATCGGAATTGTCGTCCACACCCGTATAGTCTGTCCAGTAGTTGCCTCCGTCCGGGAGACCATTGTCCCATTGAGCTCCGTAGGTGACCGGGTCCTGGGCTGCTTGGACCGTGTTGTCGACGAAATCGTTCCCATAGATCAGCGGCGAGGTTGTGTAGAGGAGCGACACGCCGACACCATTCCTTGAGAGCTTGTTGCCGTGGACAGTGTTGTCCATGCCCATAAGGAACTGGATTACCACTCCAGATCCGACATTGTCGGACACGGTATTGCCCTCGACAAGAACGTTGATGCCAGACTCAACGACTATTCCATCTCCGAGGTTCATTGATACGATGTTCTCTGACACGATAGCATCTTGACATGCTGTGAGCAGATTGATCCCAATGAATTCATTCCCGACGACAGTGTTTCCAGACACAATCGCTCCTTTGATTGGGACGTATGGGAAGATGTTGATGTCGCTGCATAGTCCAATGCCGTACCAGTTGCCCGACACGTAATTCCCCTTGATGACCGGATAGTCTGCTCCAGAATACCAGAGCCCCCATATGCTGTTGGTGAGCGAGTTGTCTGTGACTGCCGCAGACGGGCACTTCCAAATGCCCAGACAAGCTGAACCGGAGGTTGTCCCCACGATCGTGTTCCGAGACACCATGACGCCCAGACTGTCGTATACGTCCAGGCTCCCTCCGATGATGCTGTTCTCTTCGATGATCGCGTTGTCGCACACTCTGATGACCACGCTCCATACGTCGGTCGAGACAGTGTTAGACAGGACTTCTATCCCTGGGCAACTCACGGCCACCAATGCGTATTCGCCGTTTCCGGATATCGTGTTCCCAGAGACTGTGAGGCCTTCGCTCTTGGCCAGATCCATCCCGAATCTGACACTCCCCGAGACGTCATTCCCCTGCAGAACGACCCCTGGAGACTCATACACGTGGATACCCACATAGTTGCCTCCCGTGACGCTATTGCCGGAAACAAGGACGCCCGGACATGCCGAGACCATTATCCCAACGTAGTTGGCAGTTGCGACGCAACCCTCGACTGAGACCGCATGGAG
>CAZTFD010000174.1:1762-2076 GCA_964612225.1 uncultured Thermoplasmata archaeon
TTGTTGTACAGATGTATGCCATCGAGTGTGTAGTACCCCATGCCATCGTGGACCGTGACATCCCGAATGATGAAGTAGGATTGAGTATTGACAATCTCAACGCCTCCACTGTAGGCGTTGGTCACGTCAATCTCCCAACCGGATATCAGGTAAGGCGATGTCGAGGTTCCGTCTCCACCAATCACACCGTTCTCTGCGGTGAACTCCGAATCACTCTGTATGAATATCGGAGCATGTTGGGATGATGACTCAGATTCGAAATGCTCTTGAAGAGTAGCGCTCGCCTTCTTTCCGAAGCATGTGAAAGCCACAGA
>CAZTFD010000174.1:2086-3641 GCA_964612225.1 uncultured Thermoplasmata archaeon
CGTATTCCCCTTCCCCGTACTGAAACTCTCCCATCTCACCCGACTGATACAACCGCCGCATCTCCTGATTAAACAGCATGTACGGATAATTCTCCGCGAACATGTACGTCTTCTTCGACTCGTCCCCGACCGCCCTGAGATCTGTCGAACTCAACGGTTTCGTGTGAATCGAGCTGCCCTCATAGACCTGAACAAGCAAGTATGACCCTTCTATCTGAGTCAACTCCACCCACCAGTCACCGCTGGTGCCAGGCACTACGGTGGTCAGGTAGCTGACATCCTTCACGGGCCATGGGTTCGCATTGTCCACTGAGAAGACCCTGTTCGGAAAAGAACCTTCATCAGATCCTCCGGAAGATGCGTTCGCCGCAACAAACACACTGCTCAACAAGAAGACGCACACTAGCGCCGCACTGAATGCTCTAGCCATTTCCTTCCCCCGATTTCCCCTAGGAATGTGATTGGCGGCGTGCTATAATAGACTATTCTTCTCAGTATTTATAGCCAGTAAGCCGCCTGCCGAGCTCCTGCGCAAAAGCAAGCTTCATAGACACATCCACCATCCTTTGATTTATCGATGCGGCTACGGACCGCGTCGCACGAGGATGGATGGGGAATTCGATGCCGCAGTCGATGTCCATCAGGATCAAGAACTCTGGACGCGCAAGTCCGATTCGGACTGGTTTGCGCTTTGGTTCCGGACCAAGGGAATCAAGGGGTGCGCGACCACGGCTCCCCTCGTTCATCATCCAAACGATCCTTCTGATCATGTTCCAGAGAAAACTCTCCGCCCTGAAGTCGATCGCGTGGAATGCGCCCGCGTCGGATAAGTCGATCGAGTCTATCTTCCTCATCGGGTTCCTTTTGCTTCTGCGCGCGTGCCCAGAGAAATCGTGCACACCGACGAACCTCTCAGCAATCTCGTGCATGAGCCCGAGATCCTGATTCGCCCTTGCTAGATAGTACCTGTACCATCTCTGCTTAGCGGCCCGCGGGTTGAAAGCATCCGCCACCTCGACGGCCGAGTATGCCCATATGCCCTCCATTTTCGAGTTGACGGCTGAGCAGAGCCCGTCAAT
Source organism: uncultured Thermoplasmata archaeon (assembly GCA_964612225.1). GTDB lineage: Archaea > Thermoplasmatota > Thermoplasmata > UBA10834 > UBA10834 > COMBO-56-21. The sequence goes on from CAZTFD010000174.1 coordinate 3,166, forward strand.
CTCGAAGGGCGTTCTGATGGAGACGATGTTCCCGAGGGCGCTCACGCCTGTGTCCGTCCTGCTCGAACTCCGATATCCGCATTCGTTCATTGATTTGATCGCACCGACCTTCGTCAGCGCCTTGACTAGCTCCCCCTCAACGGTGATCATGTTCGGCTGTCGCTGAAAGCCGTGGAAGAGCGTGCCGTCGTAAGCGAACTTGAGGGCAATCCTGCGATCTTGGTCCACGCCAGTGTCATCTCATACAAAGTTAAATACCTAGGGCATCTGTGCTGGGTTCGTGCCCCAGTTCAGAGTGGTCTTGATCGAGCCGTTGAACGATGGGAACATCGGAGCGATAGCACGCTCGATGAAGAACTTCGGCCTCGAGGAACTGATTCTCGTCAGGCCCTGTGCGGTCGGGGAGGAGGCGACTAAGCGCGCGATGCACGGCATCGACATACTGAAGAATGCGCGAACGGTGCTCGCAGATGAGA
>CAZTFD010000175.1:0-3583 GCA_964612225.1 uncultured Thermoplasmata archaeon
ACGGCAAGATGGTCTAGGCGAAATACCCTTCCTCTCGCTCTCTGAGACTCCTGTAGGCGGCCTTGAACTCCGGTCGCTCCAGGAGCGCCTTTGCATTTCTCTCCAGGTCACTGTCCAGCTTGTCTTGTCTTGAGGAGTAGTACTCCCTCCTCAGCCGGTCCGAGATGTCCGAAGAGTACTGCTGCATGCCGAACATGATCACCGAGTACGCCGACGGAGAACGAGAGATGACGTTCAGAGGGATCGGTGAGCCACCCTTTATGACATCGAGGAGGTCCGGCGATGGTCCGCCTACCTCATTCGCGACCGCCGCCATCTTCTGAGGGGCGACCTCTAGGGACTTGATCTGGAACACCTTCTGGTCTGTGAAGATGAAAGTGTCATATGTCGAGTCCACATGGTTCCTGCCCGTGAGCGCGCGCCAATCCTGCTTCCGCTCGCTGAGGTCGAACCTGCCCTTGAGGTACATCATGAAGTCGTCTATGCCGTGGAACTCCATTTTCGGACTCACATTAGACGAAGCTGCCCATTAAACCTTCTCAGAAAGCGCGGTCACTTGTAGCTCTCGCCCGTGATCCGCTCGAACATGTCGATGTATAGATCGGAGATCTCCTTGATCTTCGCCTCGGGTAGGGACGGGATCTTGGGCTCAGCCTTACCCGTCTTCCTGGCCTCCACGAGCTTGTCGTAGTATCTCAGCTGCCTGTAGTACTGCCTCACGTTCTCCTTGCTGAGCTCCACGAACTGGCCCTTTGAATAGGTTTCCCAGTCCCACCAGCGGTCCTCGTCCGCGGTTCCGAACGTGTCGACGATCATGAGCTCGCGATCCTCGTCGAACGCGTACTCCTTCTTCCCGTCCACATGTATGAGGTCCCGCTTCTCCACCTCTTCCGCGATCTGCTCGTCTATCTTCAGGACGGCTTTGATGATGCCATTGTACTCTTCATTTGAGAGGCCGGCGATCTTCATGGCCTCCTTCTTCGACACCAGCCGGTCGACCTTCTCCAACTTGGTAGTGAATTCGACATACGGCTCCGGGAGCTTGTCACCGTACTTGACGTCCTTGTTCGCCTTGAACCCGAGCTTCGCGGGCTTCACCTGGCCGTTCTGGATCCTGTCCCAGAGGGAGCCTGCGACATAGTGCCTGCATATGACTTCGAGAGGAATGAGATAGTTGCATGTCTTCTTGTTCAACTTGGAAGACTCGAGCACCTGTACCTTCGCGACGCGCATCCTGTTCGGAGGTATGAGCTCTCTGAAATGGGTCTTGATGCCGCACGAGCGCGCAACCTGGAACCAGAACGCGCTCGACCTGCACAGGGTCTCGCCCTTGTGCGGTATGAGAGATGGAATGGTCTTGTCGAAGACGGATATCTTGTCTGAAAAGACGAACTCGAGTGTGTGCTGATCCACTTCGTATACGTCTTTGACCTTACCTTGGCGAGTCAGTTTCATAGCCACGGTCGCTTTGTAAGCAATAGTTGGCCTTAATGGTTTTGGTGACGTCAAGGAATACTGACTAGCGCTCACTCGATGCGATGAAATACATGTTGAGTGATGGTAAGCTCACAATCATTAAAGTGCATGTGACTCCTAGTCGTCGCTGGCAGGAGATTGTGGCATGGCCCTCAATCTGACACGACATTTTTCCGAGCGCTCGAAGGAGATGAAGGCATCCGAGGTAAGGGAGCTGTTGAAGCTTCTGCAGGTCCCCGACATGATCTCCTTCGCCGGAGGCTTACCCAACCCCGAGACATTTCCAACTGAACTCATCCGGGAAATCGCGAACAACGTCCTGTCGAAGGACGGGGCTCAGACCCTCCAATATGGCATCACCGAGGGCTACGCTCCGTTGAGAGAGGTAATCGCCGAACGGATGAAGAAGAAAGGCATGGATGCAACGATCGAGAATGTGCTCGTCGTGAGCGGGTCCCAGCAGGTCATTGACCTGATCGGAAAGGTCTTCCTCGACCCGAAGGACACGGTTGTAGTCTCAGCGCCCACATACCTGACGGCATTGACCGGATGGGCAGTGTACCAGACCACTTTCGAATCCATCCCTATCGATGACAACAATATGCGGATGGACATCTTCGAGGAGCGGATGAAGAAGTTAGCGAAGAGGTCCAACCCGCCGAAGATCGTGTACGCTCTGCCCAACTTCCAGAACCCGGCGGGAGTCACGATGCCCGAGAAGAGCAGGAGGAAGCTGGTCGACCTCGCTTCTGAATACGACTTCCTCGTGCTCGAGGACGATCCGTACGGTGAGCTGCGTTACGTCGGGGAGCACATAGTGCCCATAAAGCACTTCGACGACGAGGGGAGGGTGATCTACATGAGCACCTTCTCAAAGGTGCTCGCGCCCGGACTCAGGGTCGGCTGGGTAGTGGCGGACCCGGAAATCCTGAAGAAGATGATCGTCGCGAAGCAATCGGCGGATGTGTGCACCAACATCCTGGGCCAGCGGATAGCCCATCAATATGTTGCGGAAGGGCACATGGACCAGCAGATAGAGAAGATCAAGAAGATCTACAGCCGGAAGATGAACATCATGCTCAACGGTTTGAACGAGTTCATGCCGAAGGGACTACGCTGGACGAAGCCGGAGGGTGGTATGTTCCTCTGGGTAACGCTCCCCAATGGCATGGATTCCGGGGAGCTTCTGAAGAAAGCGCTCAAGAAGAGAGTGGCGTTCGTTTCAGGAAGGGCGTTCTTCGCTGACCCGAAGGATGGTCTGAACTCCCTGAGGCTGAACTTCACCCACCCGTCGGACCAGATGATAACTGAGGGCCTGCGGAGACTGGGCTCGGTCATCAACCAGGAGCTCGTTTCGACCTGGGACAGGTCTGGGAAGGGCGACGAGACCAGGATGGAGGACGCCCTCAAGGGCCGTCTGATAGGGAAGTCCTAGAACATGTCGGCGCCCGCGTGCACCACGATTCCCTTGTCCGTGATCGAGTACGGCTTCACCCTTCTCGAATGAGATGTCCGCCGCATCTTGAGGATCCTGATCGTCAGCTGGACCTCGCCTCCCTCCTTGTTCTCCTCCGATTGGAGCAGGAGCACGCCATCCGCTGTGTACTCCGCGAGGCCGTCCCGAGATGAGCGCGGGTTCTCGTCCTTGACCTCCGCCGTCAGGAGAGCCGTGGCACCCGTGCTCCTCAGAAGCTGGCAGAGATTGAACAGGTTCGATCTGCGATCGTTCTCGTCAGTGAACATCATGTTGAGCAACGACACGGAATCGAGCACCACTCTCTTCGCTCCGAACGATTTGATGAATTTCGGGAGCTCGCTCTTGATCCTCGTGATCGTCGTCTTCGCATCGGACGGCTCAAGCTTGAACAGCCCGAGCTTCTTGGTATCCAGCGCCCCGGACAGGTCCCAACCGAAGGACGCTGCGTTCTTCAGTATCGAGTCCTTGTCCTCTTCGAGCGAGATGTAAATGCACGGCTCGTTCTTCTTCAGGCCTTCCACTAGGAACTGCAGACCGAGCGTCGTCTTGCCCGTCCCCGACAGGCCCGTGACGGCGACTATGTGGTTCTCCGGCCGGCCACGCTGAAGCATTTCATCCAATCCATCGACA
>CAZTFD010000176.1:0-330 GCA_964612225.1 uncultured Thermoplasmata archaeon
GCGACTCTGCAAGTCTCCACTGCCTCTTTGTGATCAGACCCCAGGATAGGAACAGCGGGAAAACGCCATAAACGAGGAACAGGAGCCAACCGACGAGGGTGTAATCGCCTATGGGCGTTCCCCTAAGCATGTCAGTATCGACACCCACCGATGCTCCAGAGGGGTCGGTTATGAATGCGAGGCCGCTGGCCACGCCGACAGCTCCGTTGAACGCCTCTATCCCGATGAGTGCCTTGACCACCCCAGGCATTCTCCCTTTTCCCTTGGCCACGCAGGTCCCCTCTGGATTGCGGTCGGGAATCGTGATCCCGAGGTAATTTGATTTCCACG
>CAZTFD010000176.1:340-3579 GCA_964612225.1 uncultured Thermoplasmata archaeon
TTAACTTGGTCACACAGAGGATTTGTTATGGAAACAGATAATATAGGGGCACTGAGAATATAGGTGAAATCGGTTCGAGTCAGTATCGAATCGGAGAGCCGCTCTAGACGGCTCATAGAGGGGGAGAAAATAGGTTATGAGCGACACTGATAGTGAGCGGAATCTGCGGGGTCGGAAGGCCCTGCTTGCAGTATTTGTCGTGGGCGTGATGGTGGCGACGGCGTTCGCGGTCACGGCCCAGGTCACGCATCGGTCGAGGGCGGAGTTGCTGTCCGATGTACCGTTGCAGTGGCAAAAGTATGTGAACGGAGCTATTCAGAACGGTGAGATTCCAGGTGACGCGTCATCGGCTGTGGTCAGGAACTGGCTGGTGAACAGCATCGCGGGAATGAGCGACAAGGTCAAGAGCAGCTATGTCAACCCATTGAACGCCAAGAGGGTGGCTGAAATGGAAGCTGCAGCTGGCACCCCAGCCGAACCGCCAGCAGTGGCCGGAGTCGGCAAGATCCTCGTGGTCTTGCTCGAGTTCGCAGGGTCGGATACCTACAAGGGCGTGACATACACAGGACCGATGCACAATACCATCCCGCAGCCGACGCCGGACAACAACGTCGACTACTGGATGTCGGACTTCACACCGCAGCACTACAGGGACCTTCTCTTCGGGAAGCAGTCAGGCTCGCTTGCGGACTACTTGAAGGAGCAGTCCGGCGGGGTCTACACCGTTGACGGGTTCGTGACCGACTGGGTCCAGATCAAGGACCACTCTCAGTGGTACTACGGAGCCGACAGCCGCACTGGCGGTGCTGGGTCCGACGACCTGAACGGCCCGGTGTGGCGCGTTGCGATTGACGCGGCGAAGGCCGCATACGACCAGTATGGAATGTCCATCCCATGGTACGACTTTGACACAGACAAGGACGGTTGGATCGACAGCCTCATGGTCATACGCGCAGGGCAGGAGCAGGAGCCCGGCCCGGCATGGTACATCTGGGGCCACAGCTGGTTCGCCAACTGGCCCGCGGGGTACGAGATCGTCCCGGGACTCAAGGTGGGGTCATACACCTGTGAGGCTGAGGATGGCACGCTCGGTCTGTTCGCGCACGAGTACGCACACCAGCTCGGCCTACCGGACGAGTACGACACGACCTACATCGGAGAGAGCTCGACCGGGTTCTGGACGCTCATGTCCTCTGGAATGTGGAACCCAGGACCGACCCCGGACGGAAGGATGGCGCTCGGCGTAATGCCGGCCCACATGAATGTCTGGAGCAAGTACGTGCTCGGCTGGGAGAACGGCGCCACTGCGTACTTCGACTACTCGAGCGGAGCACCGATCTCCGGAACAGTGAGCCTGTCCCAAGTCGAGGGTAAGATCGGGACAAGAGCTGTGAAGGTGGAGCTGCCCAAGAAGTCGGTCACTCTGCCATTGCCAGATCCGCATTCTGGGAGCTACCAGCTGTACTCAGGGTTCAAACCGGATGTTACCGATGTCATGGGAGGCACTTGGTCGTCCTACATGATGACCGCGACCATCCCCACCGTGCCCGTGGGCGCCATGCTCACGTTCTACGAGTGGTGGGACATCGAGGCCTACTATGACTGGGGCAGTGTCTCGGCATCTACCGACGGTGGCATGACCTGGACCACATTGCCAGGCAAGTTCACCACTACCGCAGACCCGATAGGCAGCAACCCGGGCAACGGCATAACCGGCACGGCGAAGAAGTACGCTCTCGAAGAGATGGACCTGTCCGCGTATGCGGGAGCTACGAACCTGTTGCTGAGGTACACACTGAGCCAGGACGGAGGAGTCTACGGGCTCGGCTGGGTCGTGGACGATGTGACCGTGAAGGGCTCTGATGGTACGATCGCGTTCCAGGACATGGTCGACGCGAGCTCGGCGTCCAAGTGGGTCATAACCGCGACGGACGACATGGGCTCCGGCTGGACAGTTGCGAGTGCTGGAGTTGGCGGCTCGTTCAGACACTACTACATCATGGAGTGGAGGAACTTCGTTGGGTACGACTCAGCACTGTACAACAGCTACCAGTTCGTCGGCTTGTACGTCAAGTTCTGGTCGCACACGCCCGGACTCATGATCTGGTACCGTGACATGTCCATGGGCGACAACGACGTCGGACTACACCCCGGCCATGTAGCCATCGGAGCGGTGGATGCGCACCCACAGCCCCTGATGATGGCTAACGGCCACTTCGTCAGGGAGCGGATCCAGCTGATGGACGCGTCGTTCGGTCTGAGGCCGACCATAGGGAACACGATAACGCTTGTGGGCGTGCCAACAACGTTCCCATCGCTGCCTGCGCAGCCGACCTTCGACGACAAGAACACCTTCTACTACTCGCAGTTCTACAAGGGGACCTTCGAGTTCATCGGCATGAAGCTGCCGACGTATGGTGTTCATGCGACCGTCCTAAGCGAGAAGGCGGGCCTGACTGGAGCGACGATATTGATCAATGCTGCTCCGTAGTCGAGGGCGAGTGCTGGACAAACCCTTTCCCAATCATCTTTTCTTTTTGATATTCATGAACAGACGGGGTCATCCCGCCAGGACCTAGATCCTCGACCCGATGAGGAAGATCTGCGGTAAGGTGCCCACTAACGCCGTGACGAAAATGAGGATCACCGCGAGCACGAAATGCATCGTGATGAAAGACAAAAGAATTGAGAGGGCCAGGATGACAAGTACGGTTATCCATACGACAGTGAAGGCCATGGCGCGTCTTCCAGGCGTCCCTCCTATCCAGGGGAAGTCGTTCAGGAAGTCGTCCTTTCCCGCCCCTCTCCGCATGTGCTCGAGCTCGTGTTCGCTCGGCGGGCGGGACAGGAGCCATGCGCCGCATCTGTCGCAAGTGTTGCTCCTGTTGTTGAACCTTACCCTGCGGCCACACTTGGGGCATTTCATTGTTCCTGCTCGAGAACATAATAGGTAGGAGGCGCCTAATCTACTGTTGCTCCAAGAGAATCAGTCTTCGGATTTCACGTCCAAAAGATAGACTAGGTCGTGCCCTCCAGGGTCGTACAACTCGTCGAGTCGCGCCACGACCCTGAACCCGATCTTCTCGTAAAGCTTCCTCGCGCTATTCCTTTCCACCTGGGTCGTAAGGACTACCTTCCTCAGCTTGATGTCAAATTGGTCGAAGTAGATTCTCATGTCGTCGATCGATCTTCTGAGCAGTCGCTCGGCAAGTCCCATCCTCCGGGACTTCTCTTCCACC
>CAZTFD010000177.1:0-3538 GCA_964612225.1 uncultured Thermoplasmata archaeon
TACAGCCCCATCGGGGACTGAGACAGAGCTCGTCACTAGCGGCACCTCATTCCACGTGAGGTTGTTGCTCAGTGGGAACGAAACGACTCCGCGAGTCACAGGGTTCCAGGCGGCTATTCGCTATATTCCTGTCTCAACCACTTTCACGGTGCACCTCACTTATGTCTGGCCTACCGATTTCCAGGACGGAAAGGCGAGACTTGATCTGGAGGAACCGGTTCCGTATGTGGCTGGAGGCTCGTCCTTTGTGTTTCTCTATCTGGAAAAGGGCTATTCTCCTGAAGGGACGAGCATTACCCTGAACCTCGATGAGGATGGGGATGCGTCTCAGCCTACCAAAGTGGTTTTCGTCAACATGACATTCTCGTTGACTGGAAGCGTTTCCAGGTCGATCGAGGTGACTGAACCTAAGTCGGATTGGACTTGGTTGGTTGCATTGGTCCTGGTCGGCGCGGCCTTGAGCGGAGGAACGCTTGTCCTCTGGAGAAGGAGGTCGTCACGTCAGGAGACCGTCGAAGAACACGGTCCTGATGAGAGCGAGGAAACGACGGAATCACAGGCTGAACTCGCCAAGCGAAAGGCTGATCTCATTTCACGGAAGAAAGAGATCTCTACGAAGCTGGACGAGCTCACGTCTAGCAAATCCTCTAAAGAACTGACCTCCCAGCAGGCCGTCATAGAGGCCGAGGCACTCAGGTCCGAGTCCAAGCGGGTCAGGAACGAGCTCAACCGCGTATCCAAGAAGATCGCCCTGTCCTCGAGCACTGTAGAGCCCGCCCAGCGCGATGCTCCGTACGATTCGGTGCTGGCTTCGATTGCAAGGATTGACGAGGACTTCGAGAAGGGCCGCCTGCCGGAGAATACCTACAGGTCCCTGAGGAAGGAATACGTTTCAAGAGCGGCGGAAATGCTCTCCTCAAGGGATGCTGCCGCAACCGTGTCCAACCCTCTGGAGAGGGAGAAGACGAAGCTCATGGAGGCGATCGTCGTTCTCGAAGAGGAGCATGCGAAGGGAGAGCTAGACAGCAAAGTGTATGACGAGCTAAGGTCGTCATACCGAAAAGAGCTCGCGGAGATCATGAGGAAGATCGAGGAATCCTGAAGGTGAATGAAGCATGGCACTAGGCGATATCATGATCATCGTCGGCACATTGGCCGCATTCGGCGCCGCTTTCACACGAGTCCAGAGCATGCGCTCGAAGAACAAGTCGCTGGTCGAGCTCTCTGTGATGCTATCTGCGGTAACGTTTGTTGCCGTGTCATTGGCGCTGGTCCTCCTCGCGTACTACTTCTTGACCTCGGACATGAGCTACTACTATGTCTGGTCCAACTCGTCCACGGATCTCCCTAGCCTCTACAAGCTGTCTGGCGTCTGGGCGGGGGCCCAAGGCTCCTTCCTGCTTTGGATTTGGTTCATGACGCTCGTTCTCGCCGTGGAGGTGGGACTGGAGCCCAGAAGGAAGTATCTCAGCAAGAAGTTCCACGGTGTGTTCCAGGTCGCCGTCACAGGGATCGTAGCCGTGTTCCTGCTCATCCTGATGAATATGGACCTCTTCACTCGCACGAACATTTACCTTCAGGGGCTGTACCCCGACGGTTACGGCATGACGCTCTCCCTCCAGACTCCGGAGATGGTAATCCATCCGCCTGTAGTGTTCGCAGGATATGCGTTCTGCGTTGCCGCGTTCGCCGCTGCAGCTGCGTACTTCGTCACGAAAGAACCGAATTGGCATGTCGTATCATTGCCCTGGACAAGGCTCGCATGGATATTCCTCACGCTCGGGATCGGGATAGGCGCGATTTGGGCATACTACGTCCTTGGCTGGGGCGGTTACTGGTCTTGGGATCCGGTCGAGACTTCATCTCTTTTACCATGGCTGATAGCAACCGCCTTCCTCCACACCCAGATCCGGCACTTTAGGAAGGGGGAATATGGCATCGCGTCTCCCACCCTTGGAATGCTTTCATTCGTAGCCGTCGTATTCGCCACCTTCGCAACGAGGGCTGGCGGACTCTGGACCTCCTCGGTGCACGCCTTCGGGAGCTCAGTGGGCGAAGGCGCGGGATCTCGCCTAACATATCTGCTCGAGAACGACGGCACTGTCCTCGGGATATTCAGCCTGATGCTGGCGCTCTTTGCAGCGACCGTGTATCTTGCATATGCGAAATACAGGGATGTCGGGCTGCCTGCGGAACAACCTGAGCCAGAGAAGTTGAGCGGGTACATCAGCGACAAGAACAACATGCTCGCCGCGGTGGTCCTGCTGGTCGTCACGGGCGCGATCATGCTCCTCCTGTTATTCAAGAACGTCAGCGTCACGCAATCTGCGAACTACGCGGAGTTCAACGGGAAGATGTCTCTGTTCTTTGTAGCATTGATGGTCGCAATGACCGTGTGCCTAATCTGGAAGTTCGTGGGAAAGGAGAAGGCGTTCTTGCTCGGGATCGGTTTGATGCTAATCTCGATTGCGGGGGCTGTCGCAGCTGCGGTCGGGGGTTACTTCGATTGGCTCGTGGGCTTCAGCCTGCCATCTTACGTGGTGGCGATCGGGGCATCGGTCATCAAGTTGGCCAAATCGGGCGTCGCAGGTTCCGTGAGGAAGTCGCTGATGAGGGCCAGCCCGCACCTCATACACCTCGGCGTTGCACTGGTCTTGATGAGTTATGTCGTTTCGAGCACCATGCAGACGAACCCTGCTGACCTGGAACTGTTCGGCGGTGTTGCCGGCAACGAGGTGGCCCTCGGCGAGGCCGTCCGTGTTGGCGACTATGAAGTCAAGCTTGTTTCCCTGAGCGCGGAGATGCGGCCGGGTACGGTCGACGGAGGTTCCGAGAAGGATTTCAGAGAGGCGACAGTGGACATCTTCAGATCTGGCCACACTCTGCGTCAAGGAGTCGTTCTCTCAGACATCTATGGACGGGGATCTGGAGGTTCGCTTCAGGTCATGGAAGTGGAGATCTACATCTACAAGGCAGTCCTGAACGACCTCTACCTGAACTTCCAATGGCTGGACAACGCCACCGCACTGATCCAGGTCAAGGTAGTCCCCTTCATGAACACTCTCTGGATAGGCCTCGGACTTCTGGTCGTCGGCCTGGCCGTGAGGACCGTCGTCTGGCGCCAGGAACCTAAGGAGACCAAGCCACCGGAGGACGAGAAGCATGAGCCTCAGAAGGGCAAGGTCGCACCTTCCGCAAAGGACGACGAATACTACGAATCGAAGGTGGAGGAAGAGCTCCGGAAGTTCAAGCAGACGAGAGGCAAGTGAACGATCGCATCAGCGTCATCCACTCTTTCTCAATTCCTGCTTCAACCTCTTCTCTTCTTCGTTGTCTGGGACCTCTGGATACAGCTTCGCCCCGCATCTGTCGCATCTCGGTTGGTCCGCTCGGTTAGATGCGTCGCACACCGGACATCTTGTGACACCGGAGATTGCCCGTCTGACCGCAGCCAAGCGCTCGGGGTCCAGCCGGTACAGAGTGGCGATGACGTTATCGTGGTCCTTCTCTCTGTACTCGTTCTCGTCGGACATTCCTG
>CAZTFD010000178.1:0-3487 GCA_964612225.1 uncultured Thermoplasmata archaeon
AGAACTATTAGCCTGGATTCCGGAGAGTGCTCCCGCCGGGATTTGAACCCGGGTGGCTGGCTGGAGATCAATCAGGAGTGCAGGCTGCCACCAAACCCTTTTTCTTGTTTCCAAATAGCGGGCACGGTGGGATTTGAATTTCCGATACTGGCCAAATCCACCAGTGTCGTCCTAGGTTTCATGAGAGGGCGCGCCAAACCCTTACTCAATTTCTTCGATAACGAGACCTCATCAGCCACATATCGTTTGGGTTGAAAACCATGTGGTATCGGCTACCGCTTCGGAGGGATAGAATTCAACTTTCATTGTGGTGAACGGGTAGAGCAACTCAGACTGCCCTGAATCAATGATACCATCTGGCCCTTCGTAGATCCATTGACCACTTGAGATATTCATGATGAATCTGCCGGAGTCAATTTCGACCAAGTGAGTTCCTGCACGGACTTGCCAAACAGCAACGACCACATAGTCGGAACTCTGCATGGCCGAAACCTCTGCCTTGAAAGCGCCATCAAGGTAGACCCTCAGAACCACCGACTCATGGTGAGGGTTGTATGCCAGTATCTCTACTTTCGACCAGGGTTGCGTGAATGACAGAATGCCAGCGAGAACGACAACGGCAATCACGACGACCACCGGAACGACCACTTTCCGGCTTGCGTGGTTTGTTCCTCCTACCGGAGGTAATGCAGTGGTAGGCATCTGCTGAGGAGGGGGTGAAGCTGATTCAGCTTCTTTCGTCGTCCGCTTCTTTGACAATGCAACCGAAGTCAGTATTGCCCCGGCGGCTGTCATGACGCCACCGATGACAGTCAATGTCAGCAATAATACGGCCACATCATCGAGTCCAACACCCGGGATGTTTTCCAGTCCCTGTTCTCTCAACCGTTCATCGAGGGCTTCTTGTTCCTCCATAACCTCCCAGTATCCAAGCAGACTCATGACGAGAAGCGGGAGACCTAATCCAACCAAGAGGAGACCGACGACCAAGCAGGCCTCAACCTCTGGTGTTCGATTCACTCTGTCTTGCATATTCTGGCCCCCACTTCCTCTCCCGTGAATCGCCTCTACTTTCTTATGTACGTTTCCGTATGAGAAGGGATCTGAACCCCTGACGAGCCTGCGATGACATACGAAGAGCATGGAAGGAGGCCCATGCTCAGACAGTGACAAATTGTGTCACACCCTCCGATTGACTTTCAGCCAGTAACAAAGAAGTGCTCCCGCCGGGATTTGAACCCGGGTATCGAGCTTTCACCGGCCTGCCGCGAACAGCGGCCACGAGAGGCTCGAATGATTGGCCGGACTACACTACGGGAGCCTGGAGGATTCCTCCAAAAGGATGGCCTTACATAAACGTTTGGGAATGAACTTGGCCTGACAAAGTACTTGCCATCGCGTCGCTATCCGGCGCGTCATCAGGTGACTGCAATGAAACGGCTGAGTTCGAAGAAGGTCATCTATGTGTTCTCGCCGAAGAACATGCCTGCGTACACTGTTGAGAACGACGAGCGCGTTCTGGTCGAAACGAGAGACTGCTTCGGTGGAAAGGCGAGAACTTCGAAGGATCTGTTCGAGGACATAGCCATGGGAAACGTGAACCCTGCTACCGGACCCATAGAGGTCGAAGGACTCTCAGCCGGCGAGACGCTCTGCGTCTCGATTGAGAAGATCAAGTGCGGGAAGATAGGAGTGATGATGTGCTCTCCCAACCTTGGGATACTCAGCGAGGACGTTCGTAGATCTCGGACGAAAATCATCCCGATCAAGGGCGGTAAGGCTCTTTTCTCCCGTGACATCGAGGTGGAACTGAATCCTCACATCGGCGTGATTGGCGTTTCGCCTCTGAAAGAGGAGGTTCCGGTCTTCTACCCGGGTGATTTCGGCGGAAACCTAGACACGATCGAGGCTAGAGAAGGTTCCAAGGTTTATCTGCCAACATACCACGACGGTGCCATGGTTGCCATTGGCGATGTCCACGCAGCCATGGGCGATGGCGAAGTTTGCGGGACGGGCATCGAGGTGGCCGCTGAGGTGACCATCAAGTTGTCCAAGAACGACGACGTCGAGCTCAAGAGGCCGATGATCGAGACTCCTACGGAGTGGATTGCGTATGCAGCTGCCAAGACACTTGACTATGCTGCGAAACTGGCAACTTCGGATCTTGTGAGATTCATATCCAACAGACTGGGTGTCGATTTTGAGGAGGCCTACATGCTCGCTAGCGTTGCGGCCAACCTCAAGGTGTCTCAGGTGGTGGATCCGCTGATGGCTGCCAGGATGTCGATATCAAAGAAGTATCTCTGAGTCTCAGATGTCCTCGTCGCCTTCTCGCCAGTCCAAGCCGGGCGTTCGAAAGCCTATCTTCGCGACGGGCTGGAACTTGCGCTTGTGCGAGGTCAGGCGGACCGTGCGAGCTATCCTGGAGATCTCCTTCAAGGACGTCTCCGCACGCTCCGCGATACTCTTCTCGCCAAGGCCCAGTTCAATACCGAGCAGTATCGCGTCGAGGCGCTCGTATGTGATGCCCATCTCCCCCTCATCAGTCTGGCCCTTCCACAGGCCCGCCGAGGGTGCCTTTTTGACCACGCTTGCCGGAATCCCCATCTTCTTCGCCAGCTGGCGCACCTCAGTCTTGTAGAGGTCTCCTATGGGCTCCAGATCGGCCGCCCCGTCCCCGAACTTGGTGAAGTATCCGAAAAGCATCTCGCTCTTGTTGCTCGTTCCGACTACCAGTCGCCACTCGCTGTTCGCGTAGTGATAGAGCACGACCATCCTGCATCTCGCCTTGATGTTCGCGAGGGACTTCTTGTCGATCTTGCCCCCGATAGCCTTCTTGTAGGCCTCGATCGGGCCAGTTATGTCGACGACTTTGAATTTCACACCCTCGAGCTTGCAGAGGCGCTTCGAGTCCTCGAGATCATCCTTGGGCGAATCCTTTTCGGGCATCAAGAGCGCGAGCACTCTGTCATTACCAACGGCTCGCGCGCACAGGCGCATGCACACTGCGGAGTCGAGCCCACCGCTCACACCGAGGACGAGCCCCTTTGCGCCCACTTTCCTGAGTTTCTCGGCCAAGAACTTCTCAATGACCTGCTCGGTCCCGTCCCTCAGCTTTGGGAGAATCATCGTGCTGGAATGCCCACATCTGGATATATCGCTTATGGTGTGTGTTCATCATCGTTGTGGGGCAACCCTAATCTATTCGCAGGGCCTACCAATCTGAGATGAGCAGATTGTGGGTCACGCTCGCTCAGGTCACCTGTCAGCTCCACGACAAGGAGGGCAACCTGAGGAGGATGAAACAGGTAGTCCGCAAGACCAAGGGCAAGATCGTTATCTTCCCTGAACTGAATCTCACAGGATACCTGCCTCGAGACGACCTGTTCGCCCAAGCGGAGACGATAGTTGGGCCTTCGATCAAGAGCGCCCTGCGTTTGGCCAAGGAGACCAAGAAGGACATCGTGTTCGGGGCACCGATGAGGGA